>JANOAQ010000696.1:0-5319 GCA_031411195.1 Burkholderiaceae bacterium
GCGCAGCACCTCGGTGAACAACTCGGGCGTTGAATCGAAGATGCTGGCCATGCCGCCGGCGATGCCGGCATTGGCAAAGGCCACGTCGAGTTGGCCGTACTGGGCCAATGCGGTGGCCACCAGGCCGGCCACGTCGGCCTCGACGCCCGCGTCCATTTGCACCGCGGTGGCCTGGCCTCCGGCGGCGATCACGGCCTGGGCGGTGGCGTGCACCGCCTCGGTCTTGTCGCCCAGTACCAGCTTGGCGCCCTGGGCCGCGAACAGCAGGGCCGAAGCCCGCCCGATGCCCGAACCGGCACCGGTGATGATGGCGACCTTGCCTTCGAGTTGAAGGGTCATCTCTTTTGTCTCCAAGTCAGGCACCCAGCGAACGCCGCGGAACCGGCTCTGCCGGGCCGCTGGCGTTGCCACCTTGAGGGGGCGCGCGAAGCGCGTAGGGGGTGGGTCAAGTGAGTGCCGCGAGGCGCTCGAGGTGGTGGTCGGCGTCACCCAGCCGCTGGGCCAGCATGGTCAGCCGGCGGAAGGTGTGCGAGACCTTCAGCTCTTCGGTCATGCCCATGCCGCCATGCAGTTGCACCGACTCCTGGCTGACCTGGCGTGCGGCGTCGGCGATCTTCACCTTGGCGGCCGACACGGCACGGGCGCGTTCACGCGGGTCGGTGGCGTTGTCCACCTTGCTGGCGGCCAGGATGGCCATCGAGCGGGCCTGCTCGGCGCTGATGTACATCTCCACCATGCGGTGCTGCAGCACCTGGAAGCTGGCAATCGGCACGCCGAACTGCTTGCGCTGCTTCATGTAGTCGAGCGTGGCGTCGTTGGCGCTCTTCATCGCGCCGATGGCGTCGGCGCACAGCAGGGCGGTGGTGAAGTCGGTGGCTTCTTCGATGGCCGCCATCGCGCCGCCGTCGGCGCCGAGCAGGGCTTCGGCGCCCACGGCCACGTCGGTGAAGGTGACGTCGGCCACGCGGTAACCATCCACCGTGCGGCTGGGGTTCAGGGCCACGCCAGCGGCTTGGGCGCCCACCACGAACAGGCTGGTGCCCGCTGCAGTGCGGGCCGATACCACCAGGGTGTGGGCCGAGGGCGCGCCCACCACCACGCACTTGGCGCCGTTGATCACCCAGCCGCCGTTGGCCGCTGCGGCCGTGGTGCCTTGCGGCGCCAGGTTGTAGCGCTGGCCCGGCTCGGTGCCGGCAAAGGCCAGGCGGCGGGTGCCGTCGATCAGGCCGGGCAGCAAGGCGGTGCGCTGTGCCGTGCTGCCCAGCTTGGCGATCAGGCGGCCGGCCAGGCCCACGGTGTCGGCCAGGGGCTCGACCACCAGGGCTTCGCCGAAGGCTTCCATCACCGCCATCAGGTCGCCGGCACCGCCGCCGAAGCCACCATCGGCCTCGGGCAGGGTGATGGCCGTCAGGCCCATTTCGGCCAGGGTGGCCCACACCACGTCGCTGGTGCCTGTGGGCGAAGCCAGGATGGCCTTGCGTTGCTCAAAATCATGGTGACCGGCCAGGTACTTGCGCACCGAATCGGCCAGTTGCTGCTGCTCTTCACTGAGGTCGAAATTCATGTCAATGACTCCAAGGTTGAACCTGTCATCTGCGTCTGGGCGCAGCCGGCGGAACCCAGCGCACGCCGCAGAGCCGGCTTTGCCGGGCTGCTGGTGTGGCCCCCTTGAGGGGGAGCGCCGCAGGCGCTACGGGGGTGGGTCATAGTCCCAGGGTCATCTTGGCGATGATGTTTCTCTGGATCTCGTTCGACCCGGCGTAGATGCTGGCCTTGCGGTAGTTGAAGTAGCGCGGCGCCAGGCGCGAGGTGAAAAAGTCGATGCTGCCCGCATCCACCGCCTTGAAGGGTGCGGTGCGCGGGCCCACGGCCTGCATCATCAATTCGGTGATGGCCTGCTGCACTTCGGTGCCGCGGATCTTGAGCATGCTGACATCGGCGCCCGGCGGCTGGCCGGTGCGGCGCATCTGGTCCAGGAAGCGCATCGAGGTGATCTCCAGCGCTTCGAGCTCGACCTCGGTGCGGCTCAGGCGGTCGCGAAAGCGCGGGTCTTCCAGCAGCGGCTTGCCGTTTTTCATCTCGCGTGCGGCCAGGGCGCGCAGGGCGGCCAGCTCACGCTTGCTGGCGCCCACATTGCCTGAGCCCATGCGCTCGTGGCCCAGCAGGTACTTGGCCACAGTCCAGCCCTTGTTCTCTTCGTAGACCAGGTTCTCGACCGGCACCTTCACGTTGTCGAAGAACACCTCGTTCACCTCGTGGCCGCCGTCCATCAGGATCAGCGGGCGCACGGTGATGCCGGGCGTGGCCATGTCGATCAAGAGGAAGCTGATGCCCTCTTGCCGCTTCTCGGCGGTGCTGTCGGTGCGTACCAGGCAAAAGATCCAGTCGCCGTAGTGGCCCAGCGTGGTCCAGATCTTCTGGCCATTGACGACGTAGTGGTCGCCTTGCCGGTCGGCACGGGTCTTCAGCGCGGCCAGATCGGAGCCGGCGCCCGGCTCGCTGTAACCCTGCACCCAGAAGTCGTCCCCCTCACGGATGCGCGGCAGAAAGCGCGCCTTCTGCTCGGGCGTGCCGAAGCGGTGCAGCACCGATGCGCACATGGCCGGGCCGAAGGGCGGCAAGGTGGGCGCGCCGGCAATGCCGAACTCTTCGTCGTAGATGTAGCGCTGGGTGATGTTCCAGCCGGTGCCACCGGTTTCCACCGGCCAGTGCGGCACGCTCCAGCCCTTGGCGGCCAGGATCTTGTGCCAACGCATGATGTCGGCCTTGCCCAGCGATTGGTAGCCCACCACCTTCTCGCGGATGTCGGCCGGCAGGTTGGCGGCCAACCAGCCACGCACCTCGTTTCGAAAGGCCGTCTCTTCGGCCGAGTAGCTCAGATCCATCAATGTCTCCTGTTGCAGGTTTATTGCCGCAGCGGTCTATCAAGCGGACGCCGTGGAACCGGCTCCGCAGGGCCACCGGCGTCGCCCCCCTTGGGGGGGGAGCGCCGCAGGCGCTTCGGGGGGGGCTCAAATTCTTTCGATGATGATGGCAGGGGCCATGCCGCCGGCGGCGCACATGGTGACCAGGCCACGCTTGAGATCACGCCGCTCCAGCTCGTCGAGCAGGGTGCCGATCAGGATGGAGCCGGTGGCGCCGATGGGGTGGCCCAGGGCCATGGCGCCGCCGTTCACGTTGACCTTGTCGCGGTTGAGCTTCAGGTCACGGATGAACTTTTCGGCCACCACGGCAAAGGCTTCGTTGATCTCCCACAGGTCGATGTCGTCCACTGTCAGGCCAGCCTTGGCCAACACCTTCAGCGCGGCGGGCACCGGGGCGTTGAGCATCAGGGTGGGCGAGTCACCCACGTTGGCATAGGCCACCACGCGGGCGCGGGCCTTCATGCCGTGCTTCTTGGCGTAGCTGGGCGACGCCATCAGCAGCGCGCCCGAGCCATCGACCACGCCCGACGAATTGCCGGCGTGGTGAACGAATTGGATGTCCAGGTCGGGGTACTTGGCGGTGATCAGGCGGCGGTAGGTGGTGCCCTGGCCGTCCAGGTCGATATCGGCCATCTGGGTGAAGGCGGGCTTCAGGCCGGCCAGGCCTTCACGCGTGGTCTGCGGCCGGGGAAATTCTTCATGGTCGAGCGCCAGCGTGCCGTCGAGCTTGTAGACCGGCACCACGCTCTTGCTGAAGTAGCCGCCGGCAATGGCGGCTGCGGCGCGCTGTTGGCTGACCAGGGCCAGGTCGTCGAGTGCTTCGCGCGGGATGCCTTCGAGCGTGGCGATCGCATCGGCGCACACGCCCTGGTGCGATTGCGGGTGCTTGGCACGCAGGCGCTGGTTGCCCGCGTCCATGAAGCCGGGCCCGTCGCCGCGCAGGGTGGCGGTCAGGCTCATCATTTCGCAGCCGCCAGCGATCATCAGGTCTTCCATGCCCGACATGATCGACGCGGTGGCCAGGTTGACGGTGGTGATGCCCGATCCGCAAAAGCGGTCGAGCGTGACGCCGCTGGCCTTCATGTCGTAGCCGGCATCCAGGGCGGCCATGCGGCCCATGTCGTTGCCCTGGGCGCCCTTTTGCGTGCTGCAACCCCAGATGATGTCGTCCACCTCGGCGGTGTTCAGATTGTTGCGCTCGGCCAGGGCCTTGAGCACGCTGGCGGCCAGGTGCTGCGGGTGCATCTCTGCCAGGGCACCCTTGCCCTGCTTGCCGATGCCGCGCGGGGTGCGGCAGGCGTCGATGATGAGGGCGTCGGTCATGGCTTCTCCAAGCAGGGTGGGGTTGGCGGCGATTGTGGGGGCCGGCCATCACGCGTCACAGTCCACCCGGTGACAGTGGGCGCCCGGCGGGCGCCGTTACGCTGGCAAGCCCCCGAGGAGACCTGTGATGGCCGAGAAAACCCTGAGTAATTTCGAGACGATCCGCCTGGCCATGCACGGCGCGGTGGCCACCATCACCCTCAACCGGCCGCAGCGTTTGAATGCTGCGCCGCCGCAAATGTTTGAAGAGATCGGCGCGGCGCTCAAGCAGCTGCCGGGCCTGGGCGCCCGCGCGCTGCTCATCACTGGCGAAGGCCGCGCCTTCTGCAGCGGTGCCGACCTGCAGGGCCGCGCCGATGCGCCGGCAGGCACCGCAGCGCCCGCCACCTCGCGCGGCGCCAATGCCCACAAGGTGCTGAGCGAGAGTTACTGCCCCACCATGGTGGCGATTGCGCGGCTGGGCATCCCGGTGGTCACTGCCGTCAATGGCGTGGCGGCGGGCATCGGCTGCTCGCTGGCGCTGGCGTCTGACTTCACGCTGGCAGCCAGGTCGGCCTACTTTCTGGAAGCCTTCGTCAATATCGGCCTGGTGCCCGATGGCGGCGCCACCTGGATGCTGACGCGCCAGATCGGCAAGGCCCGCGCCACCGAGATGCTGATGCTGGGCGAGCGCATCACCGCTGAGCAAGCCGAAGCCTGGGGCCTGATCTACAAGGCCGTTGATGACGCCGAGCTGATGGCCCAGGCCAACGCCCTGGCCGAGCGCCTGGCCAATGGCCCCACGCGGGCGCTGGGCCTCATCCGCCAGGGCATTGCCCGCGCACTCGAGCAAGACTACGCCGAAGCCATGGCCATGGAAGCGGCCCACCAGCACCTGGCCGGCGACAGCGCCGATGCGCGCGAAGGCGGCACCGCCTTCCTCGAGCGCCGCAAGGCCGCCTTCAAGGGCGAATGAAATGAGCACTGCGCAAGACGCGGCCGGCGGCCAGCCGGTGGGCTACCAGGTGGCGGCGGTCGAGGGCTGGATCGCCCGGCACATCCCCAGCCTGACGCTGCCGCTGACCTGGACGCG
>JANOAQ010000697.1:0-2684 GCA_031411195.1 Burkholderiaceae bacterium
CCGCTGGCCCACCCGCGCCACTACTCGGTCAAGACCACGCCCGAGTTCGTCGCGCTGAAGTCCGAGCTGACCGAGGCCGTGCGCAGCGAGGTACTGGCCGCGCAGGCCGCAGCGGCGGCCCTGGCGGGCTGAATCCCGCCACAACGCTCGCAACCCCCCTCCACGCACTTTCCCCTGTGGCGGCATGCCGGGGCGGGCCCTAGACTGGTTGATCGCCATCAACCCAGCCCACGGAGCTTTCTTCATGCGCATTGCCTCGCGTCGCCGCTTTCTGCAGCAAGCCGCTGCCGTCACCAGTTTGGCCGCTGCCGGCCCGGCCGCCCTGGCTGCCGCGCCCCTGGGCGGCGGCACGGCCATCAGCACCCACCGCATGAAGCTGGGCAGCTTCGAGGTGACCACCATCCTCGACGGCTTCATCGACCTGCCCACTGGCGTGCTGCAGGGCGATGCCGACACCATCAAGCGCTCGCTCGCGGCGGGCGGCGTGCCGTTTGCGCCGATGCGCACGTCGGTCAACTGCTTCCTGGTCAACACCGGTGCCAAGCTGGTGATGATCGACTGCGGAGGTGCCAAGATGCTGGGCCCCAACGCCGGGCGCATGCCGCAGGCGCTGGCGCAACTGGGCATCGATGCCGGCGCGGTGGACGAGGTCTACATCACCCACATGCATGGCGACCACCTGCACGGCGCCGTCACGCCCGAGGGCGCCAAGGTGTTTCCCAATGCCGTGCTGCGCATCGCCAAGGCCGATGTCGATTACTGGGGCAGTGCCGATGTGGAAGCCGCCGCACCAGCCGACCAGAAGGGCCGCTTTGTCGCTGCCAAGCGCGCCATGGCGGCCTACGGCAACCGCCTGCAGCCCTTCGAGCTGAATGCCGAGCTGACGCCGGGCATCCGCTCGGTGGCGGCGGTGGGCCACACGCCAGGCCACAGCTGCTACCTGGTCAGCTCGGGCGATGCCAAGATGCTGCTGCTGGGCGACACCATGCATGTGGCGGCGGTGCAGTTTCCGCAGCCCGAGATCACCGTGATGTTCGATTTCCGCCAGGATCAGGCGCGAAGCCGCCGGCTCGAGCTCTTCGAGATGGCGGTCAAGGACAACCTGATCATCGGCGCCGTGCACCTGCCCTTCCCGGGCGTGGGCCACTTGCGCAACCGCGAGGGCGGTGGCTTCAACTACGTGCCGCTGCCCTGGCAGTTGTATTGATTCGGCGGATGGGGCTGGCAGGCCCGCCGACCCGGGTGATCATCCCAGCACGATGTTGCCGCGCTTGATGACGCCCGCCCACTTCTCGGTCTCGCTGGCGGCCTTGGCCTGAGCGGCGACGGTGCTGCCGCCGATGATGACGATGCCCATGGCGGTGAGCTTGTCCACCACCTCGGGCAGCTTCAGCACAACATTGGTCTCGGCATTGAGCTGGGCCACGATGGCCGCTGGCGTGCGCGCGGGCGCAAACAGGGTGTAGTTGGTGGCGGTCTCGTAGCCGGGCAGGCCGGCTTCGGCCATGGTGGGCACATCGGGCAGCACGGGTGAGCGGCTGCGGCTGGCCACGGCCAGCGCGCGGGTCTTGCCGGCCTTCAAGTGGGGCAGGTGGGCCGGCAGGCTGTCGATCGACAGGGGCACCCGGCCGGCCAGCAGGTCGGGCAACAACTGCGCCGTGCCCTTGTAGGGCACATGCAACAGGTCGATGCCGGCCATCTGCTTGAACATCTCGGCATTGAGGTGCTGCAGCCCCCCGATGCCCGACGATGCATAACTCAGCTCACCCGGCTTGGCCTTGGCCAGGGCGATCAGGTCGCGCACCGTGCGGGCGGGCACATCGTTGTGCACCACCAGGGCCACGGTGCCGAAGCCGAGCTCGACCACCGGGATGAAATCGCGCTGCATGTCGAAGGGCAGGGCCTTGTGCGCATGCGGCGCGATGGCGTAGTCGACGATGCTGCCCAGCATCAGCGTCAGCCCGTCGGGCGCACTGCGGGCCAGGGCCGTGGCGCCGATGGTGGCGCCGGCGCCCGGGCGGTTGTCCACGTTCACCGCCTGGCCGAGGCGGGCGGCCAGGCGCTCGCCGATCAGGCGCGCCACGGTGTCCACGCCGCCGCCAGGCGGGTACGGTGCGATCAGGGTGATCGGTTTGCCGGGGTAGCCGGTGCCTTGCGCCAGCGCCGCCCAAATGGGCGCCAGGCCACCGATCAACGCACCCAGGCGAAGGTTGAAGTGGCGGCGGTTGTGCTGGTGCATGGTGGCGGCGCCCGGGGGCGAGGTGAGGGTGGGTTCTGCAGTATCCCGAAGCGCCCAACACCAGCGCCATCGGTGCCTGCCCTGCGGCCGTCAGGGACAGGACGCTGCCGTATGCTGATTGATTCGTGGCAAATGCTGCTGAAGGCTCTGACGTGCCGAACCACAAACCCCTGCTGTTGTACCTGGCCGTGCCGCTGAGCCTGGCCACCCTGGCAGGTTGCGCCGCGCTGGCCTACCCGCTGGCCCAGCCCGGCCAGACCGAAACCCAGGCTGTGGCCACCATGGGCCCGTTGACGGCGCGCTACGCCATGGCCGACGGTGTGCAGCGGCTTGATTTTGCCAAAGGCCCTTTCGGCCGCTACACCTGGATGGTGGACCTGGACGCGCAAGGCCGGGTGCGCAGCGTGCAGCAGGTGCTGACCCCGGCCCAGTTTGGCCTGGCCCG
>JANOAQ010000698.1:0-3144 GCA_031411195.1 Burkholderiaceae bacterium
CCGCTGCGCGAGGCGGCCCAGGGCTACCTGACGCCCATGGCGGCGGTGGCCGGGGCTGTGGCGCAAGAGATCGTGGCCGCCTACCAGCGCTCCGGCATCACCCGCGCCTGGGTCAACAACGGCGGCGACATCGCCCTGCACCTGGCGCCAGGCAGCCAGGCCACAGTAGGCCTGTTTGCCGACCTGGCGCGCTTTGATGCCGCCCAGGCGCAGCGCACCGCATCGGGGCAACTGCGCACCGATGGGCAGTTCACCGTGCACGCGGCTGAAGCGGTGCGCGGCGTGGCCACCAGCGGCTGGCGTGGTCGCAGCCACTCACGCGGCATTGCCGACAGCGTGACGGTGCTGGCCGCCACGGCGTCCCAGGCCGACGCTGCAGCCACCGTGGTGGCCAATGCAGTGGATCTGACCGATGGGGCAGACACGGCCATCCGCCGTGCCCCGGCCAACACCCTGCGCGACGACAGCGACCTGGGCAATCTGCTGGTCACCGTCGATGTGCCGCCGTTGGCAGCCGCCCAGGTGCAGTTGGCCCTGGCGCGTGGCCTGGCCTGCGCCCAAGCCTTGCGGGCACGCGGGCTGATCCATGCTGCGGTGTTGGTGTGTCAGGGTTCCCTCGCTCGGCTGCCAGCGGCGCAGCCGCTAGAGTGGCTGCCTGAGTTGGTTCAGTAATTGCTACATCAAATTCCAGATGACACGCTCCACATTCCATCGAAGCAGGCGGGCCGAGCGCCGGGCCGCCCCAAGCCGGCCCGCATCCCCTCGGGGGATCGATCGCAGTACCCTGCGGGCGAGGGGCTGACATGTCGCTTATCGACATACGTCGCGTCTTCACTCAGGTTGAAGACATTCACCACGAGGGTGGTCCGCGCGCGGCCGTGCCGCTGCGTCGCGGTGCCATCGCGGCGGTGCTCACCAACCCCTTTGCCGGCCGTTACGAGCCCGACATCCTGCCGATGATGGCGGCGCTCAATCCCGTGGGCCTGGACATGGCGCGCCGACTGCTGGCCGCCCTGGACGTGCCGGTCGAGCGCATCCAGGGCTACGGCAAGGGCGCCATCATCGGCGCTGCTGGCGAGCTGGAGCACGGTGCGCTGTGGCATGTGCCCGGTGGCTATGCCATGCGAGAGCTGCTGGGCTGGAAGGGCGACGCCGCCGCTTACGCCAAGGGCATCAGCAGCGGCGGGCCCGACGCCCGACGGGCCGCTCCCGAGGGCGGCGGCTCCCCTCGGGGGACGGACACGGCACCGCCGGGTCCTGGGGGCCTGCAACTCGGCAACGCCTTGGCCATCGTGCCCAGCACCAAGAAGGTGGGCGGGCCCGGCGCCACGCTGGACGTGCCGCTGACCCACATCAACGCCAGCTACGTGCGCAGCCATTTCGACGCGATGGAAGTGCGGGTGCCAGGTGCTCCGCGGGCCGATGAAATGGTCTTCATCCTGGCCATGAGCTGCGGGCCGCGGGTGCATGCACGCGTGGGTGGTCTGGCCGCCGACGCCATCGCCAAGTGGGATGGACAACGCTGAGCCATCGGAGACCGAACATGAGCCAAGACATTCCCAGCTACATCCGCAAGCTCGTCGTGCAGGTCGACGAAACCCGCCGCGAGATGGGGCGTGACGTGAACCCGCCCACACGCCGTGCGCTGGCCATGGCCGTCATCACCAACCCCTTTGCCGGGCGCTACGCTGACAACCTGGACGAGCTGATCACCATCGGCGAGCAACTGGGTGCGCTGCTGGGCGAACGGTGCGTGCAGGCGCTGGGCATCACGCCCGCTCAGGCGCAAAGTTACGGCAAGGCGGCCATCGTGGGCGAGTCCGGTGAGCTGGAGCATGCCGCCGCCATCCTGCACCCCAAGCTGGGTGCGCCGCTGCGCCGCGCGGTGGAGAAGGGCGCGGCCCTGGTGCCTTCGGCCAAGAAGCAGGGCGGCGTGGGCACGGCGGTGGATGTGCCGCTGGGCCACAAGGACGCCGCCTTCGTGCGCAGCCACTTCGACGCCATCGAGGCCCGCATCTGCGATGCCCCCCGCGCCAACGACATCGTGGTGGCCGTGGCCGTCACCGACAGCGGCCGGCCGCTGCCGCGCATCGGCGGCCTGCAGGTGCACGAGATCAAGGGTGAAGACGGGCTGCGGTAGCGCCGCCTGTGCACCCGCGCCCAATCCACCGCGTTATCGTTCTATATCAGACCACTTCTTGCCGAGGACTTCGCATGAACCGCAAACACTTCATCACCGCCCTGGCGGGCCTGGCCACATTGGCGGCACCGCTGGCCCACGCCCAAGGCACCATCAAGATCGGCGAAGTCAACAGCTACAAGGTGCAGCCGGCCTTCCTCGAGCCCTACAAGAAGGGCATGGAGCTGGCGGTCGAAGAGATCAACGCCGCCGGTGGCCTGCTGGGCAAGAAGGTCGAGCTGATCACGCGTGACGACAACGGCAACCCGGGTGACGCGGTGCGTGCGGCCGAAGAGCTGGTCTCGCGCGAAAAGGTGGACGTGCTGACCGGCGCCTTCCTCTCCAACATCGGCCTGGCCCTGACCGACTTTGCCAAGCAGAAGAAGTTCTTCTACCTGGCCAGCGAGCCGCTCACCGACAAGATCGTCTGGGGCAGCGGCAACCGCTACACCTTCCGCCTGCGGCCTTCCACCTACATGCAATCGGCCATGCTGGTGCCCGAGGCCGTCAAGCTCAAGAAAAAGCGCTGGGCCATCGTCTACCCCAACTACGAATACGGCCAAAGCGCGGCGGCCACTTTCAAGGCCTTGCTCAAGGCGGCTCAGCCCGATGTCGAATTTGTCGTCGAGCAGGCGCCGCCGCTGGGCAAACTGGACGCCGGCAGCGTGGTGCAGGCCCTGGCCGATGCCAAGCCCGATGCCATCATGAACGTGCTGTTCGGCGCCGACCTGTCCAAGTTCGTGCGCGAGGGCAATACCCGTGGCCTGTTCCAGGGCCGCGAGGTGGTGAGCATGCTGACAGGCGAGCCCGAATACCTCGATCCCCTGAAGGACGAAACGCCCAACGGCTGGATCGTCACCGGCTACCCCTGGTACGGCATCCAGACGCCCGAGCACAAGGCCTTCTACCTGGCCTACCACCGCAAGTTCAACGACTACCCGCGCCTGGGTTCGGTGGTGGGTTAC
>JANOAQ010000699.1:0-11896 GCA_031411195.1 Burkholderiaceae bacterium
GAAACAAGGGGCGCAGCAGCGCCTGCGTGGCCTCGGTGCCGGGCGTGTAGAACGCATCGCTGCTGCAACGCTGGTACTGGTTGTAGACCGCGTGCAGGGCGGCGCGGTGCGGTGCGCCGTCGCTGAAGTGCGCCGCCGACAGCTTCACCGGGCTGAGCAGCGCATGGCTGGCCATGGGCCAGTAGCCGTACAGGCGCTCGCCCACGGCCACGCCGGGGTGCGCGCTTTGCACCACGTCGCCGAAGCCCCACACGGGGATGCAGCCCCAAGCGGTTCCATCGGCGTCGGCCGCCACCGGAAAGAACTGCCAGTAGTTCATCGCCTCGCCGAAGGCCGCATAGGTGATGTTGTTGGCTGTCAGCGCGAAGTGGTCGATCTTGACCCGCACCTGGCCATCGGCCAGCGGCAGGTCGGCGGCGGTGACGATGCGGGTGGTGGACAACTGGTCTTTTCTGACCTGGAAGGTGGTGGTGCTCATGGTTTGCCTCGGTGGTGCGTGTGGTGGTGCGTGCGGTGGTGCGTGCGGTGGTGTGGGCCGTGGGGGCAGGGCGGGCGCCGGGCCGCAGGTTACGGCATGGCGCATGCTGGGACGGTGGCTACCCGCTGGCACGGTGCGGGTCGCGCCCGATGGCGAACTTGCTCGGCGGGATTGACAGTGCAAGCGCCCCGTTGCGGGGTACGAGGAGAAACCGATGACCCAAGATCTGACCTGGCTGATGTACAGCGTGGTGCTGGCGTTTTTGATGTTGCTGGGCTCCAGCCTGTTCCGGGCCCGTGGCTGGACGCCTTCGGGCTTTCTGCTGGCCCTGGGCAACCGCGAGGCCATGCCGCCGCTCGAAGGCATGGCCGGCCGTGCCGACCGCGCGGCCAAGAACATGCTCGAAGGCCTGGTGTTGTTCGGTCTGTTGCTGCTGGCGGCCCACGCCACCGGCAAGGCCGATGCGCGCCTGCTGCAGGGCGCGCAGTGGTTCTTCTGGGGCCGGCTGGTGTATGCGCCGCTGTACTGGGCCGGCATCCCCTACCTGCGCACGGCGGCCTGGGCCGCGTCGCTGTGGGGCATGGTGCTGGTGGGTTCGGTGCTGGTGTAGCGGGCTGAGGCGCTACTTCAGGCCGCCGGCCAGGGCGGGTCGAAAGGCCCGACGCCCATAAAGCTGCCGCCCTGCAAGGTGCGCTGCGGGCCTTCAGGCTGCAGCAGGTGTTGCACCTGCGGGGCAAAGGCTTCTGCATCGTCCTGCGGCACATAGCCCAGGCGCTGCCATGCGGCCTGGCTGTCGTAGAAGCGGCGGGCATTGGCCGAGATGCCGTAGGCCACCAGAAAACCCACCTGCGGCGCGCTCAGCGCACACCGCACCAATTGCAGCAGATCGCGCAGGCTCAGCCAGGTGGCCAGGGCGCGGCGGTCGGGTGGGGTGGGTGTGGCGGTGCCGATGCGCAAGCACACGGTTTCGATGCCGTAGCGGTCCCAGTACAGGCTGGCAATGCCTTCGCCGAACAACTTGCTCAAGCCGTAGTTGCCATCGGGCCGGGGCAGGTCTTGAGGCGAGACGGTGCGGGCCTGCTCGTAGCAGCCCGTGACATGGTTGCTGCTGGCAAACACCACCCGCTTCACGCCCTGGCGGCGGGCCGACTCGTACAGGTTGTGCAGGCCGCGGACATTGGCCTGCAGGATGGGCTCGAACGGCCCTTCCACCGCCACGCCGCCCAGGTGCGCCACGGCCTGCACGCCGGTGAGCAGGGCTTCAACGCCACGCGCATCGGCCAGATCGCAGGCCAGCG
The DNA here is from genome assembly GCA_031411195.1 of Burkholderiaceae bacterium. GTDB lineage: Bacteria > Pseudomonadota > Gammaproteobacteria > Burkholderiales > Burkholderiaceae_C > Pseudaquabacterium. The sequence goes on from JANOAQ010000699.1 coordinate 1,777, forward strand.
GCTCGGCCTGGTCGGGCAGGCCGGCGGCGGCCACGGTGGCAGCCAGCGGCGCAGCCAGGTCGCTGACGCGCAGGCGCTGTGCCAGCGGCAGCAGGCCGGGCGCCAGTTGCCGGCCCAAAAAGCCGGCGGCGCCGGTCAGCAGCAGGGTCTGGAATGGCGTGGTCATGGGTGCAGGCATCGTCTGAAGCGACGGTTGGTGGAGTCTTCGTAGACTACCGAAAGCGTGTTCACGGTGGCAAGAAATGTCAATGAGCCGACGTTTTCAATGAGGCGACGTTTTCAATGAGCCGAGGTTTTCGGGTGGTGTCGTTCGGTGAATGCATGCTGGAGTTGCAGGGCGAAGCCTTCGGCACCCTGCGCCAGACCTATGGCGGCGACACGCTGAACACAGCGGTCTACCTGGCCCGCTGCGGTCGCGCCCAGGGCCTGCGGGTGGATTACGCCACCGCCCTGGGTGACGACGGCCTGAGCAGCGGCCTGCTGCAGCGCTGGCAGGTCGAGGGCCTGGGCACCGGCTTGGTCAGGCGCCTGCCAGGGCGCTTGCCGGGGCTGTACCTGATCGAGGTGGACGCGCAGGGTGAACGCCGCTTCAACTACTGGCGCGACCGGGCTGCAGCGCGTGATTACTTCGACACGCCGGACGGTGACACGCCGTTGGAGCATCAGGCCGGCACCCTGGACGCCCTGTACTTCAGCGGCATCAGCCTGGCCATCCTGCCGCCCGCTGGCCGGCAGCGCCTGCTGGCCGTGGCGCGACGGGTGGGTGAAAAAGGTGGGGTGGTGGCCTTCGACAACAACTACCGGCCGCGCTTGTGGCCCGACGTGCCCACCGCCAGGCAGGCCTTTGCCGCCGCCACGGCGGTGGCCACGCTGGCCCTGATGACGCTGGACGACGAACAGGCGTTGTGGGGCGAGCCCGACGCCGAAGTCCAGTTGCAGCGCACGCTGGGGTTGGCCACGGCCGAGGTGGTGGTCAAGCGTGGTGCCGAGTCCACCCTGGTGCGCCTGGCCGGCCAGCCGGTGGCCGAGGTGCCCACCCTGCCGGTGCCTCAGGTGGTGGACACCACCGCCGCCGGTGACTCGTTTGCCGGCGCCTACCTGGCCGCGCGCCTGGGTGGCGACCCGCCCGTGCAGGCCGCGCAGGCCGGCAACCGCCTGGCCGCCCGCGTGGTGCAACACCTTGGTGCGGTCTTGCCCGAATCCTTGACGGCCGATCTGATGCCCTGAGCCCTTACACACGACCCGGCGTGGGCCCGCAATGCAAACGGGGCCGGTGCGGCGATTGCACGGGCCCCGCAGCAGGGAAATGGCGGCCGAGCAGGCGGCTGATCTTGCGGCTGATCTGGCGGCTGATCAGACGGCCTGGCGGCGGCGGGCGGCGTTGGCCACCACCAGCAGACCGGCCAGCATCAGGGCCAGGGCTTCGGGCTCAGGCACCGGCGCGATGGCCAGGGTATTGAAGGCTGCCACCGCGATGTGGTAGTGGGTTGCCGCCGACGGGTGCAGCGAGTCGGCGTACATCGACGTGCTGCAGGCCGAGCCTTTGGACCCGGTGAAGCCGGCGCAGGGGTAGAGCACGTTGGTGATGCCGTAGACGCCGCCGCCATTGGTCAGCGTGTCGTAACGGATGGCGTTGGCCAGGCCAGCCATGTCGAGCAGGGTCATGTCCAGGCCCAGCGAGGCGCCATAGCCCATCAGGCCGGGCAGCAAGGCATTGAACCGGTTGGTGGCGTCGGTGGACGCTGCGGTCAGGCCCAGGGCGATGGCCTCGGGCGTGGCGCCCAGATCGGGCAGGTTCGAGACCAACACATGCTGTGCACCGCGTTGCGCCAGCACACCCAGGCTGCTCTTGAGCTTGGCGATGGCGGCATCGGCCGACAGCTGCCGAAAAATTTGCTCCAGGGTGCTGTTGCCCGGCGCCAGGCTGCGGGCATCGCGCATGTCGTTGCCGCCGGCCACCAACACGTAAAGCGCATTCGGATCGGCCACGGCGTGGGTGCTGCCCCAGAGCCTTTGCGTCTGGTAGAGCACGTCTGGAATGGGATTGGCACCACCCCCGGTCCGCGCGCCGCCATAGGCGTAATTGTTGCCGTCCAGCAGGTAGGAGCGTGAGTCAGCCACCTGCCCCAGCCCGTAGGCCAGGTACTCGGTCCAGACAAAGCCATTGGAGAACCGTCCACCCAGGTAGGGCTGGCCGGGATCGGGCACCGCCAGGCCGAACCTGGCGTAGAACGCCTGGGTATTGCCGGTGTCTGACAGGCTGTCGCCGAAGAAGACGACATCAGAGAACGATGGCCCGCCCGCCGAGGCGATGCTGGGCATGACCAAGGCGGCGACCAAAGCCACGGCAGTGGACAGGCGGCGCAAGGGGCGCAGGTGGCTCAAGGTCATGGGCTTCTCCAGCGGGGCTTGAATCTGGCCGGAATGGGCCGATCCGCAAAAAGGCTTCGGTAGTTTACTGACCGTTGGGCGCGCACGGCAGCCGGGTTTCTTCAGGCCCCCGGATTACGCGGTTGCCAGACAGCGGGCCGCACGCCCGCGCAGGTGATCAAGCCGTAGGCGGTGATGCCCAGCGCCACGCCCAGAAAGTGCCCTTCGGGCCCCATGCCGGCCCAATCGCCCAGGCCATGGGCCAGCAACCAGCCGCCGCCGGTGGCGATGCCCAGCCGGGCCAGGCCTGCCAGCACCGGGGCGCCCATGCGGCGCGCGCCCATCGATGCGAAGTACATCGTCATGCCCAGGCCGAATGCGCCAAAGGCCGGACCGGTGTAGCGCAGCGCGCGTGCGGCCATGGCCACCACCTCGGCATCGCTGGTGAAGAGCCGCGCAAACTGCTCGGGCAACAGGCCCACCGTCAGGCCCACCAGGGCAGTGGCGGCAAAGGTCAGGCCGCCGCCCAGCCAGGCGGTGCGCCGGGCCCGCGCCCAATCACCCGCACCCACCGCGCCACCCACCAATGCGGTGAGCGACGAGCCCACGCCCCAGGCCAGCGGGATGATGAGGAATTCAAGCCGCGCGGCGATGCCGTAAGCGGCCACCGCAGCAGGCCCCAGGTGGCGCAACTGGCTGGTGACGATGACGGTGGTGAGGTTGGCCAAGGCCGCCAGCCCCGAAGCGACCGCACCCACCTGCAGGATGCGCACGAACAGCTCGCGCGAGGGCCGGGTGCGCCAGCTGGGCACGAAGCCCGCCCGGCCACGCCGCACCACGCCCAGCATCACCGCCGCGGCCACTGCGTTGACCAGGGCAAAGGCCAGGCCCACGCCGGTGAGCCCGCCGCCCAGCGGCTCGGCCAGCAACCATGACAAAGCGGGCAGGGCGGCCCACTGCAGGGCCAGGATGCGTGCTGCCAAGGCGTGTTGGCCACCACCGCGCAAGACCGAGGCCAGCGTATTGGTCCACCAGGCCGGGATGGCGCCTGCGCCAAACAAGCACCAGGCATAGGGCGCGGCTGCGCGTGCGGCATCGGCACCGGCAACCGCCTGCAGCAATGGGGCGGCCGCCAGCGACACGCCCACTGCAAACAGCAGCCCGCCGGCGGTGGCGATGAGCAGGGCATGCAGCACCAGGGCCGAGGCTTCGTCGCGCTGCCTTGCCCCCAGAGCGCGCGCCACGGCGGCCACCACGCCGCCGCCCATGGCGCCGGTGGACATCTGCGCCAGCAGCAACACGAAGGGCAGCATCACCGCCCAACCGGCCAGTGCGGCCGTGCCCTGGCGCGCCGCCAGCACTGTTTCCACCAACTGGGCGCCCACCTGCAGCATCGACAGCGCGGTGGTGGGCACAGCCAACGCGCCGATCTGACGCAGCAGGGCACGGGCCGGTGGTGGCGGGGCGGGCAGGGGCAAGGTCGACATGCCGGCCCACTCTGGCACAGGTGGGCGGCACGCTGCGTTGCGCCGGGGACACCTGCCCCGATGCGGTGTGCGGGGGGCCTGCAAGGCGTCAACGGGGCGGCGCAGTCGCCCACTGCACTGCGCCACGGCGTTGATCCAGCGCAAGCCGCCAGAGGGGCTGCTGCAGGACGATGGCACCCATCGCCAAACGTCCCGCTCTTTTTTGCCGCACCCGCACCCGCACCCGCACCTGAACCCGGCCCAGCCGCCGACTCGCATGGAACCTACCTTCGCTGTCTCCTCCGGACCTGCCGGGCAGCCCGAGCGCCGGGCAGCCTTGCGGTCGCCTCACTTGTCGCCCAGCAACCGGCCCGGCAAGCCGCAAAGCACCGCGCCGGGCACGACCGAAGCCGCGCTGTGGGGCGGCCTGCTGGGCGCGCCTGTCCTGCAGGCCGAGGAACTGTCGGCCTTGGTGTTGATCGCCCAGGTGCGCCCTGTCGCAGCGGGCCAAAGTGTGTTTGGCCGCAGCAGCGCAGCCACCATGCTGGTGGCTTTGCGCCAGGGCGAAGTGGCCCTGGGCTTTCGCACCAACGACGGCACCTTTCGCACCGAGCGCATCGTGCGCGGCCCGGCCTGGCTGGATCTGGGTTCAGCCTGGCTTGCCGGCCCGCATGCCATGGACGCCCAGGCCCTGGGTTTGGCCACGTTGATCGAGGTGCCTTGCAGCCTGCTGGAATCCGGCCTGGGCGAACACCCTGGCTTGGCACAGCGCCTGATCCGTGTCTTGGCCCGCGAGGTGCAGGCCCTGGCGGTCAACACCCATGAGCTGATGCACAAGGACGCCCCGGCGCGCCTGGCGCAGTGGCTGCACCAACGTTGCGAGCCGTTGGCGGGCGTGGCCGGCCAGGCCATGGTCAAGCTCAAGGAACGCAAGCGCGACGTGGCCTCGCAACTGGCCATCACGCCCGAAACCCTGTCGCGTCTGATGCGCAGCTTCACCCGGCAGGGCGTGATCGAGGTTTCGGGCTACAGCGTGCGGGTGATCGACCCGGCTGCGCTGGCCCGCCTGGCCCAGGCCTGATCTAGGCCGTTCAGGGCTTGGCCAGGTAGCCCTGCACGGTGTCCCAAGCGGTACTTTGCAGCAGCGCCACGGTGTCGGCTGGCAGACCGGCTGTGTATCCCAAACCCACGGGCGATTGGCGGTAGAGCGTGGCGTAGGTGGTGCAGGCCGCCAAGTAGCTGCCCGCCAGGCTGGGGTGGCGCTTGTCGGCCTCGTACAGCTCCAGCGCGGGGGCGCGCGAGATGGCCTTTGCAAAGGCCAGGCCGACGGGGATGACCACCGCGTCGTTGGCATTGCCTGCCAGCGTGTACTGCTCAGCCAGTTGGGTGGTCATTTCGGGCTTGTCTTTGTACGCCCATGACATGAACAGCACCATGCGCGTCCCTTCGCGCGCCAGCAGCTGCCCATGCTTGCGAACCGTGTCGTGAAAGACAGACTGAAGCTGCGGGTGGACGGGGCATTGGCTGCAGTCCATCAGCACGGCGGTGTCGAACTGCCGCCCAGGCTTGTTGAAACGGATCTCGTTGTCGCCCACGAACGAGTAGCGGCCGATGCCTTCGGGCCGCAGCAGCGATGCCATGTCGTGCCAGTCCAGCCCCGAGCCGCTGATGGTGGACGACACGCCGCGCAGCCGCGCGCCGGCCGAGCGCGCCAACTGGCCCACATGGTTGTGCAGGCTGTTGTTGTAGTAGAAGAAGCTGTTGCCCACCCACAGCATCGATTCGGGCGGGGCGCCGGGATCGGTGCGTTTCAGGGCGGTTTGGGCCGGTGTGGTCAGCGGCAAGCACAGGGTCAGCAGCAACGTGGCAGCGCGTGCCCAGCGGGACATGGCGGAGAATTTCATGGCGGGCGTCGTGGTGGCGCGGCGGGTGCTGCCGCGGGGCGACGATAGCCCAAGCCAGCGCTACGCTGGCTGCATCGCGGCCCGCTGCAGCAGCTGCGCCACCACCGCCACCGCCAACACCTCGGGCTGCTTGCCCGGGATGCCCGCCACGCCGATGGGGCAGGTGATGCGTTCGATCACCGACGCATCGATGCCACGCTGGGCCAGCCGGCTGAAGAAGCGGGCCCGCTTGGTGGCCGAGCCGATCAGGCCCAGGTAAGCAAAGTCGCCGCGCCGGGCGATGGCCTCGGTCAGCGCCAGGTCCAGATCATGGCTGTGCGTGAGCACCAGGTAGAAGGCGCCGGGCGGTGCCAGCCGCACTTCGGCTTGCACCGGCTCGACGCACAGGCGCTGGATGTGCGGCGCGGAGGGCTCCGGCGGAAATTCAGCCTCACGCTCGTCGATCCACTGCACCGCGCAGGGCAGGGTTTCGAGCAGGCGCACGATGGCCCGGCCCACATGGCCGGCGCCGTAGAGCTGCAGGGTGAAGAGCGGCAATTCGTCGGGCCAGGCGGTCAGGGCGGTGGCATCCAGCAGCGCGCAGCGCAAGGTGAGCGCACCGCCGCAGCACTGGCCCAGGCTGGGGCCCAGGGCGATGGCCTGGTCGTGTACGCCCGCATCGCCCTGGGCCAGTGCGCGGCGCGCCCGCGCGATGGCTTGCAACTCCAGGTGACCACCGCCGATGGTGCCGGCCACCGCGTCGGCGGCCACCAGCATGCGGGTGCCGGCCTCGCGCGGCACCGATCCGCGGGCTTGCAGCACCTGCACCAGGCGGGCCGGGCGCTGCTGCCGCAGCCAGGCGGCGGCCGTGTGCTTGAGCGCGTCGATCATCCCCGGCTTGTTGCCGAACGCACCGCGTCGATGGCGTCCAGCACCGCCTCGGGCGTGGCCGGGGCGCGCAGCGGTGGATCAACCCGGTGGTTGCCCACCGCCGACACCGCATCGCGGATGGCCAGAAACACCGAGAACGGCAGCAGCAGCGGCGGCTCGCCCACGGCCTTGCTTCGGTGGATGGTGTCGGCCGGGTTGGCCGCGTCGTACAAGCGCACGTCGAAGTGGGCCGGCGTGTCGTTGGCGGTGGGGATCTTGTAGGTGCTGGGCGCGTGCGTGGCGAGTTTTCCGGTGCCGGGGTGCCACCACAGTTCTTCGCTCGTCAGCCAGCCCATGCCCTGGATGAAGGCGCCTTCAACCTGGCCGATGTCGATGGCCGGGTTGAGCGAGCTGCCCACGTCGTGCAGCACGTCGGCGCGTTGCACCTTGTGCTCACCGGTGAGGGTGTCGACCAGCACCTCGGCACAGGCTGCGCCGTAGGCGAAGTAGTGAAAGGGCTTGCCCTGCAGGCGCTCGCGGTCCCAGTGCAGGCCGGGCGTGGCGTAGAAGCCGTCGCTCCACAGCTGCACCCGGTTGGCGTAGGCGCGGGCCACCAGAGTGTCGAAGGGCAGGTGGTGGTCACCGGCGCTGACCTGGCCGTTGGCAAACTGCACGGCCTCGGCGGGCACGCCATGTTGGGTGGCAAACAAGGCGGCCAGGCGGTCGCGGATCTGCCGAGCGGCGTCTTGCGCGGCCTTGCCATTGAGATCCGCCCCGGTGGACGCGGCGGTGGCCGAGGTGTTGGCCACCTTGTCGGTGTCGGTGGCCGTCACGCGCACGCGGTCGAAATCGACACCCAGCTCGTGCGCCACCACCTGGGCCACCTTGGTGTTCAGGCCCTGGCCCATTTCGGTGCCGCCGTGGTTGACCAGGATGGAGCCGTCGGCATACACATGCACCAGGGCGCCGGCCTGGTTGAAGTGGGCCACGTTGAACGAGATGCCGAACTTCACCGGCGTGAGCGCCAGCCCGCGCTTGAGCACCGGGCTGGCGGCGTTGAAGGTGTTGATGGCGGCACGGCGGCCGGCGTAATCACAAGCGATGGCCAACTGCGCCACCAGTGGATCGATGATGTTGTCGTCCACCGTCTGGCCATAAGGCGTGACGTTCTGGTCGAGCACGCCGTAGAAGTTGGCCTGGCGCACCACCAGCGCATCGCGCCCCAGGCGCCTGGCCACGCTGTCGAGAATCACCTCGATGGCCAGTGCGCCCTGCGGCCCGCCAAAGCCGCGGAAGGCGGTGTTGCTCTGGGTGTTGGTCCTGGCGCAGTAGCCGCGCATGGCCACGTCGGGCAGCCAGTAGGCGTTGTCGAAGTGGCACAGCGCGCGGGTAAGCACCGGCGGGCTCAGGTCGGCCGAATGGCCGGCATTGGCCACCATCTCGACGGCCACGCCCAGGATGCGCCCGGCGTCGTCGTGGCCGACGTCGAACTGAAAGTCAAAGCCGTGGCGCCGGCCGGTGATGAGCATGTCGTCGTCGCGGTCGGGCCGCAGCTTGACGGGCCGGCCCAGGCGCTGCGCTGCCAGCGCGGCCACGCAGGCGAACAGTGCGCTCTGGCTTTCCTTGCCACCAAAACCGCCACCCATGCGCCGGCAGGTCACGCGCACGCGGTGCGCGGCCAGGCCCAGGGCATGGGCCACCACCTGCTGCATCTCGCTGGGGTGCTGGGTGCTGCAATGCACCAGCAGGCCGCCGTCTTCCAGCGGCAGGGCGTAGCTGATCTGGCCCTCCAGGTAGAACTGCTCCTGCCCGCCCAGCGTGAAGCGGCCTTGCCAGCGGTGCGGGGCGTTCTGCAGGGCCAGCGCCGCATCACCCCGCGCCAGGGCCATCGGCGGCACCACGTACTGCTGGCGGGCATGCGCGTCCAGCGGGTTCAGCACGGCGGGCAGGGGCTCGACCTCCAGCACCTTCGGGGCCAGCGCGGCAGCACGGCGGGCAGCATCGCGGCTGGTGGCGATGACAGCAAACACCGGCTGGCCCAGGTAGCGCAGCACGCCATCGGCCAGGATGGGGTCGTCGTGCACGATGGGGCCGCAGTCGTTCACACCGGGAAAGTCGGTGGCGGTGAACACCGCCACCACGCCGGGCTGGGCCCGCACCTTGTCCAGGTCGATGCCCATCAGCCGGCCATGGGCCACCGGTGACAGGCCCAGTGCGGCATGCAGGGTGCCGGCGGTTTCGGGCAGGTCGTCGATGTAGGGCGCGGCACCGGCCACATGCAGGTGGGCTGATTCATGCGGGCGGCTGATGCCCACGCGGGCGCCGGCGTCCTGGCGTCGGGCTTCGTGGCTCGGCAATGGCACGGGCAAATCGAACAGGTCGGGGTGGGTGGTGTTCACGCTCTGCTCCACACCGAGGCTTCTTGCGGCGGCAGTGGCGCATCGGGCCGGGTCTCCAACCACAGGCGCCACAGCAGGTTGCGGGCGGCGCGCTGGCGGTAGCTGGCGCTGGCGCGCAAGTCGCTCAGGGGTTGAAAGTCGGTGCCCAGCGCCGCCATCGCGGCCTGGGCAGTGGCCTCGGTCCAGGGCTGGCCGCGAACGGCGGCTTCGGCCCCGGCAGCGCGCTTGACGGTTCCCGCCATGCCGCCGAAGGCAAAGCGTGCGTCGGTGACGGTAGCGCCATCCAACTGCAGCCACAGGCCGGCGGCCAGGCTGGAGATGTCGCAATCGAAGCGCTTGCTGAGCTTGTAGACCCGCAGCACGTCGTGTGCCTCGGGCAGTGGCACACGCAAGGTCTGCACAAATTCGCCAGCCTGCAGCTGGTTCTTCATGTAGTCGAGGTAGAAGTCCTGCAAAGGCATCGACCGGACCGTGGCCCCCTGGCGCAACACGATGTGCGCGCCCAGGGCGATCAGCACCGGCGCGCTGTCGCCAATCGGCGAGCCGTTGGCCACGTTGCCGCCCATCGTGCCGGCCTCGCGCACCGGGCGCGAGGCAAAGCGCTGGCCCATCTGGCGCGCAGCCGGCCAATGGGCGGCGATGGCGTCCCAGGCCGCTTCGAGCGAGGCGCCGGCGCCGATCTGCAGCCAGCCGTCGGCCACCGTGATGGCCTGCAGCTCGGCCACGCGGCCCAGGTAGATGACTTCACCCAGATCGCGGAACTGCTTGTTCACCCACAGGCCGATGTCGGTGCTGCCGGCCAGCAGCCGCGCCTGCGGGCGCGCGGCGCGCAGGGTGGCCAGGGCGTGCAGCGTTTGCGGCGCGTGGAACAGGGCCTCGTCGTCACCGTAGGCCAGCGGCGCATCGGCCTGCAGCGCGGCCAGGGCCTGCGCGGTGCGGGCTTGCTCTAGTTGCGGCTGCAGGGTGTCGAACATCTGCTGCCCGGCATCCAGGATGGGCCGGTAGCCGGTGCAGCGGCACAGGTTGCCCGACAGGTCGTCGGCGTTCTGCTGGCGGCCCGGCAGCGCGGCGCCGGGGCCGGCCGCGGCATGGCGCTCGGCACTGGCCGCCAGCGACATCACGAAGCCGGGGG
>JANOAQ010000700.1:0-2069 GCA_031411195.1 Burkholderiaceae bacterium
CCGCAAAGCCGCAGCGGCCGGGTGCGGGCCCTGGCCGTCACCAGCAGCAAGCGCAGCCCCTACCTGCCCGACGTGCCGACGATGGAAGAAGCCGGCGTGGCCGGCTATTCGGCCGCTGGCAGTGATTTGTGGTTCGGCATCATGGCCCCGGCCGGCTTGCCCAAGCCGGTGGCCGACAAGCTGCAAGCCGAACTGGTCAAGGTGCTGCGCTCGCCCGAGATGCGGCAAATCATCCGCGCCCAGTTCTTCGAGCCCTACACCAGCTCGTCCGAAGAGTTCACCAAGCTCATCCGCGCCGATGGCGCCAAGTGGGCCAAGATCGTCAAGGGCTCTGGCGCAAGGGTGGATTGAGCCCCCCCCGAAGCGCCTTGTCGCACCAGCGACATGGGCTGCCGATTCAGTGCTCCTGTGCACCATGAACGGCCGGCACTTCGGGCTTGCGCTGTAGACGCTGGCGCCGGGCTGTCCTAAGGTTGGTTGCACGCGGTCGCCGCTGGTGTGGCTGCGCAGCGAGGAGCCTACGGATGTCAACTGCCAGCAGCCCGTCTCAAGCCCAGGGCGAGGCCACCGTCGTTCAGCACCTGGACGGTGGCATCCTCACGCTCACCCTGAACCGCCCCGACAAGCTCAACGCCTACACCGCGCAAATGGGCCGTGAGCTGGCTGCGGCGTTTCGCCGTGCCGATGAAGACGATGCCGTGCGCGTGGTCATCGTCACCGGCGCCGGCAAGGGCTTTTGCGCCGGGGCCGACATCTCGGGCGGCGCCGACAGCTTTGCCGATGTCGACAAGGTCTTCGGCAGTGCCGGCACCACGGTGGCCCCTGGCCAGCGCCGCGAAGGCGGCTTCGTCGAAGCCATCTTCGAATGCCGCAAGCCGTCGATCGCCGCCATCAACGGCGCCGCCGTGGGCGTGGGTCTGACGATGACCTTGCCCATGGACATCCGCCTGTGTGCCGAGGGCGCCAAGTTCGGCTTTGTCTTCGCCCGCCGGGGCCTGGTGCCCGAGGCCGGTAGCAGCTGGTTCCTGCCGCGCATCGTGGGCCTGCCCCAGGCGCTGCGCTGGTGCCTGTCGGGCCGGGTGTTCGATGCCGCCGAGGCGGTGCGCGGTGGCCTGGTCGAGCAAGCATTGCCGGCAGACCAACTGCTGGCCAAGGCCCGGGAGATCGCGCAAGAGATCGTCGAGCACACCGCGCCGGTGGGCATCGCGCTCACGCGGCAGATGCTGTGGCGCTTCACCGCCGAGCCCACGCCCTACCGCACGCTCACGCTCGACGGCCCTATCGCCAAACACCTGGGCGGCGGGCCCGATGTGCGGGAAGGCGTGGCGGCATTTCTGGACAAGCGTGCGCCGCAGTTTCCCGGCCAGGTATCGACCGGCATGCCGCCGCACTACCCCTGGTGGGATGACGCATGACCGTGGTTGAAGACAACTTCGCCGCCGGTCTGTCGGCCCTGGTGCAGTGCACCGTGCCGGGCGCGCAGCGCATCGCCGGGCTCAAGCGCCTGACGGCAGGCGCCACCTTGCAAACCTGGTCCTTCGACGCAGTGGACGCGGCGGGTGCGGTGGTGATGCCGCTGATCCTGCGACGCTCGCCGGGCGGCCTGCGGGCGGGTGAAACCCTAACGCTCACCAACGAGGCGGCGCTGGTGCGTTTTGTCGCCCACCACGGCGTGCCGGTGGCGCAGGTGGTCCACACACTCGTCGATGCCGACGGCCTGGGCGACGGCTTCGTGATGGTGCGGCTGGCCGGCGAAACCATCCCGCGCAAGCTGCTGCGCGACGCCGAATTTGCCAACGCCCGGCCCAGGCTGGTGGGCCAGATGGGCGCGGCCCTGGGCGCCATCCACCGCGTACCCATTGCCGGCTTGCCCACCATGCCGGTGCGCAGCACCGCGGCGATGTTGCACGGCATGCAGGCGCGCATGGCCGCCCTGCCCCGGGCCAGCGCGGTGTTTGAATTTGCCGCGCGCTGGCTGCACGATCACCTGCCGCCCGACCCGCCCACGCTGCGCCTGGTGCACGGCGATTTCCGCATCGGCAACCTGATGGTCGATGCCGACGGCCTGC
>JANOAQ010000701.1:0-1810 GCA_031411195.1 Burkholderiaceae bacterium
GCGGCCAACCTGTTTGCCGATGGCGTGCGCGATGCGCTCGACCCGCGAGCCCGCGTCCTGCGGCCGCGACTGGCGCTGCGCCGACCCAAAGTGGAGGTCTGAGATGTCCGCCCCCACGTCGCTCCGCTCCTGCCCCCCGAGGGGTCGTTCAGCCACCTTGGGGCGGCCCGGCGCCGGCTGAACCATGCTGCAGATCGACCAACTGCAGGTGGAACTGGAGGCCGAGTCCGGCATCGTGCGCGCCATCGACGGCCTGGCCCTGTGCATCCAGCGTGGCGAGACCTTTGCCTTGGTGGGTGAATCGGGCTGCGGCAAGAGCATGACGGCCCTGGCCCTGATGCGCCTGTTGCCCGATGCCGGCCGGGTGGTGGGTGGCGATATCCAGCTCGACGGCACCGACCTGCTGGGCCTGCCCGAGTCGGCCATGCGCGGCGTGCGCGGCGGGCGCATCGGCATGATTTTTCAAGAGCCCGGCACCAGCCTGAATCCGGTGCTGACCGTGGGCCGCCAGATGCGCGAGGCCATCGAAACCCACACGCCCCTGCGCGGCGAAGCGGCGCGTGCCAAAGCCATCGACTGGCTGCGCCGTGTGGGCATCCCCGAGCCCCAGCGGCGGCTGGACGACTACCCCTTCCGCCTGAGCGGCGGCCAGAAGCAGCGCGTGATGATCGCCATGGCCCTGGCCGCCGAGCCCGACTACCTGGTGGCCGACGAGCCCACCACCGCGCTGGACGTCACCATCCAGAAGCAGATCCTCGACCTGCTGGCCGACCTGCAGCGCGAGCACGGCATGGGCCTGCTGCTGATCACCCATGATCTGGCGGTGGTGGCCGGCATGGCCCAGCAGGTGGCGCTGATGTACGCGGGGCAGATCATCGAGGTGGCGCCTGCCGCGCAGTTTTTCAGCCAGCCGCGCCATCCCTACGCCCAGGCATTGCTGCGGGCCTTGCCCGATGCGCAGCGCCGGCACCAGGCGCTGGAGGCCATCGCCGGCACCGTGCCGGCGCTGAGCCAGGCGTTTGCGGGCTGCCGATTTGCGCCGCGCTGCGCCTACGCCCAGCCGGCCTGCCAGACCACCCCGCCTGAACTTCACGGCCTCACCGGCCAGCAGGTGCGTTGCCTGCGGCTGCAGCCGGGCGGTGGCGGGCTGGGTGCAATACCGCTGCCGAAGGTTGGTGCAATGGCCGGTGCGTTGGCCGGTGCAGTGGCCGGCGCTATGCCCGACATCCCCGCCACCCCCGTGGCTGCCACCCCCACGGGCCCACCGCTGCTGCAGGTGGTCGGCCTGTCGGTCAGCTTTTTGCTGCGCAAGGGCCTGTGGCAACGCCAGGCGCCGCGCTTCGATGCGGTGCGCGGCGTGTCGTTCCAGTTGCGGGCCGGGCAGACCCTGGCCCTGGTGGGTGAATCGGGCTGCGGCAAGACGACCACCGGCAAGGCCATCGTGCAGTTGTTGCGACATCAAGCGGTCACCGAGGGCCAGGCCTTGCTGGAGGGGCAGAACCTGTTCGATCTGCAGGGCCAGGCGCTGCGCGAAGCCCGGCCGTCGGTGCAGATCATCTTTCAAGACCCGTTTGCCTCGCTCGACCCGCGCATGCGGGTGGCCGAAATCCTCGACGAAGGTCTGGCCGCGCTGCAGCCCCAGCTGGCGGTGGCCGAGCGCCGCGCGCGCATCGGCCGCATCGTCGACCAGGTGGGCCTGCGGCAAGACGCCCTGCAGCGCTGGCCGCACGAGTTTTCAGGCGGCCAACGCCAGCGCATTGCCATTGCCCGCGCCCTGGCTGTCAGCCCCCGGTTGATCGTGTGCGACGAG
>JANOAQ010000702.1:0-1566 GCA_031411195.1 Burkholderiaceae bacterium
AGCGCGCTGGCGCCGGCTTGTTGCTTCTTGCGTGCAACGCTGGCCAGCTCATAGGGCAGCAGGCTGGGTGCGTGAACGGCGCGCTGGCGCAGCAGCGCGGCGGCGTCGTCGGCCTGTGGCTCGGCAAACAGCAGGGCAGCCAGTGCGCTGCAATCAACCACCACCGGCGGGCGTGCCAGCCACGCTGCGCGCGGCTCGGCCACGTACAAGGTGCGTGCGGTCATCGGCTGTCGCGGTCGGCGCGGACGATGTCAACGGCCAGCGGCAAACCTGTGGTGCTGGACAGCGGGTGAGCGCGGCGTTCGGCGAGCAGGTCTTCAATGGTCTTCCAACCCTGCGCATACAGGCCCGACCGGTCTGCAGAAGCGGCACTGGCAGCAGCCGGTGTTGCCTGGGCCGCCGCCTCGGTGACGATGCACATCAGCTCGCCTTGCAATGAGCGGTGGTTGCGCGCGGCACGTTCACGCAGCCGCGAAGCCACGTCTTCAGGAACGTCCTTGATCGACAGGTTCAGGCTCATGGTGCCTCCAGATGGCGCGTTTGAATGCGAAATGGCGCCATTCTGGAGGCAGCCCTTCGTCCGGTCAAGTTCGACCGGCCGGGGGCTCAATACCGATACGTATCCAGCTTGAACGGCCCTTGCTTGGGCACGCCGATGTAGGCGGCCTGCTCGTCGGTCAGCGTGCTCAGCTGGGCGTTGAGGGTGACCAATTGCAGGCGGGCGACCTTCTCGTCCAGGTGCTTGGGCAGCACGTAGACCTTGCCCACGTCGTAGGCGTCCTGGTGGGCATACAGCTCGATCTGGGCGATCGTCTGGTTGGCAAAGCTGCTGCTCATCACATAGCTGGGGTGGCCGGTGCCGCAGCCCAGGTTCACCAGGCGGCCCTTGGCCAGCATGATGATGCGCTTGCCCGGCTGGCCGTCCACGTCGGGGAAGATGATGTGGTCGACCTGGGGCTTGATTTCTTCCCAGGCCAGGTCTTCCACCGACACCACGTCGATCTCGTTGTCGAAGTGGCCGATGTTGCAGACGATGGCGTTGTTCTTCATCGCGTCCATGTGGGCACGGGTGATCACGCTCTTGTTGCCGGTGGCGGTGACGAAGATGTCGGCCTTGTCGGCGGCGTATTCCATCGTTACCACGCGGTAGCCTTCCATCGCGGCTTGCAGGGCGTTGATGGGGTCGATCTCGGTCACCCACACCTGGGCGCTCAGGGCACGCAGGGCTTGGGCGCTGCCCTTGCCCACGTCGCCGTAGCCCGCCACCACGGCAATCTTGCCGGCGATCATCACGTCGGTGGCGCGCTTGATGGCGTCGACCAGGCTTTCGCGGCAGCCGTACAGGTTGTCGAACTTGCTCTTGGTCACCGAGTCGTTGACGTTGATGGCCCGGAACATCAGCGTGCCCTTGGCGCTCATCTCGTTGAGGCGGTGCACACCGGTGGTGGTTTCTTCGGTCACGCCAATGATTTCGGCCGACTTGCGGCTGTACCAGGTGCCATCGACGGCCAGCTTGGCCTTGATGGCGGCAAACATCTCGCGCTCTTCGTCGCTGCCGGGGTTGGC
>JANOAQ010000703.1:0-2474 GCA_031411195.1 Burkholderiaceae bacterium
GCAGGCCGTGGTGCGCCTCTGGCGCGCCGAGGAGCGCAGGGTTTGCGGTCGCGCGCGCAGCGCGGTTCGTAAACAAGCACGTCGCGGATGTTGGAGCGCAGCGGCCGCAGGACGCGTAGCGAGTTCTGCGACGGACCGCGAAACCGAGCACCGCAGGGCAGTCGCCGCGCAGCGGCGACTGCGCCAGTGAAGCACTGCGGCCTGCCCGCACGCGCCTTTGCCGCGCCAAAGCCTAAGCGACCATCTCGCTAAACGCCAAGGCCCGCGCAGCCGCCACCACTTCAGCCGCGGTTGACGACAAGCCCAACCCAGCGCACGCACACAGCAAGGCCAGCTCGGCCAGGTGCTCCGGCCGATCCACATCAAAACGCAAATCAGGAAACGCCAAGACAGCCGGCGCAGGCACCGCCGCTAAACGGTAGGCCGAAGCGTTGTCCCACAACGCCAGCGTCACATGCTCACGGTGGCGCACGTCGGTGTAGTCAGCAGCCAGCCGGGCCAGCAGCGGCGCGCCCAGCACCTCGGCGCCAAAGCCGTCGGCATAGCCGCTGCCCAGGCGGTCGAGGTGGTTGCAGGCGTAGTCCACGTCCTGCACGGCAAAGAAGGCCAGCAGGCGGTCGATCTCGGCGCCGTCTAGAAACGGGTTGTCGGCGCACACCCGCACCACCACATCGGCCCGGTGCTGCACTGCGGCCTGGGCAAACCGGCCCAGCACATCCGACTCGCTGCCAGTAAACGTGGCCACGCCCAGGCGATGGGCCAGATCGACCAGCGGTCGATCACGCGGCAGATCGGTGGTGGCCAGCACCACCTCGTCCAGCAACTTAGCGCCTTGCACCCGGCGCAGCACCCATTCGAGCAAGGGCCGACCGCCCAAGTGCGCCAGCATCTTGCCGGGAAAGCGGGTCGAGCCCATGCGGGCCTGGACGATGGCCACCCGGCGCGGGCGTGCAGCGGCCGACAGATTGCCCAGCCCGCGTTGGCGGTTGATGCGGCTCATGGCCTCGCCGTCCCGGATCAGGCCGCCAGGCGCACGGCCGGGGCGGCCACCGGCGCGGCCAGATCGTGCCACTGCAAGACATGGTCGGCCTGCAACGTTTGGCCCACGCGGCGGCCGATCACCTCGTCCCAATGCAGCGGGCTGACGCCAGTACCGGGCCGCTTGTAGGTCAGGTCACTTTCCTGCAGCACCTGGCCGGCGGCCACATCACGCGCCAGCACGATGGAGCGGCGGGCGTTGGCGCGGGCCGGGGCCTCGGTGGGGGTGGGCTGCTTGTGCTCGCCCTCGCCCAGCAACCCGTGCACCAGGTCCGAACGCTGCACGAAGCGGCGCAGGTCGTGCACGTCCATCGCGTGGTAGTGGTCGTTGCCGGGCAAGGTCTTGTCGTGGGTGAAGTGCTTTTCGATCACCGCCGCGCCCAGCAAGTGGGCGGTGGTCAGGGCCGTCATGGCCTCGTCGGGCAGGGTGTGGTCGCTGTAGCCCAGCACCAGCTCAGGGTAGGCGCGCTTCAGGCCCGCCAGCATGCGCAGATGGGCCTGCTCGTTGGGCGTGGGGTAATTCAAAACGCAGTGCAGCAGCACCAGATCGCGACAGCCCGATGCGCGCAGTGTGGCCACCGCGCCGTCGATCTCGCCCAGCGTGCTGGCACCGGTGGACAGCAGCACCGGCTTGCCTTTGGCCGCCACCTGGCGCAAGAACGGTGTGTTGGTGATGTCGGCCGAAGCGATCTTGTAGAACGGCATCAGCGGGTCGAGAAAATCGACCGAAGCGGCGTCAAAGGGTGTCGAGACAAAGTCGATGCCCACCGCCTGGCAATGCCGGGCCAGGGCCTGGTACTCAAGCTCGCCGAAGCTGTCGTACTTCTTGAACAACTCGTACTGGCTGCGGGTGGGCTCCTTGCTGGTGTCCCAGTACGAGGGCGAGTGCTTCGACGCCAGCGTGCCCGCCTTGTAGGTCTGGAACTTGGCCGCGTCGGCGCCACCCTCCTTGGCCAGGTCGATCAGGCGCTTGGCCAGGTCGAGCGAGCCGCCGTGGTTGACGCCGATTTCAGCGATGACATAGGGCTTGCCTTGGGCCGTGATGGTGCGGGCGCCGAGGGTGATGGAAGGCTGGGTCATGCGGTCCTCAACAGGCCTTGCAGGCCAAAAGCAGGCATGGGCTGCGGCATCAACGGCAGCGGAGTGGTGGTGTCGAAGGCGCGGGTGGCCGCGTCCAGGCCGTGCTTGGCGGTCAGGCGCTCGCGGTGCAGGCGCATCGCGCCCACGTCATTGGTCATGTTGTGGTCGTGCCGGCGGTAGCGGTAGAGCGGCAGCTCCAGTCGGCCGATGCGAAAGCGCATCTCGAAACGCACGCGAAACTCGCGCTCTTCATGCCGCAGGAAGGTCTCGTCGTAGCCGCCAACCGACAGCAGTTGCTCGCGCTTGAACAGGATGCCGCAGGCGATCGGGTCGGCGCTGCAGTTGGCGCGCTGCAG
>JANOAQ010000704.1:0-17058 GCA_031411195.1 Burkholderiaceae bacterium
AGCGAATTTGCGAATGATGACTTCATGGCACTACAGTAAGAGAATTGTCCGAACTGCTGCCAATGAGATCTCTTAGTGGTCTGCCAAGAATAATACAACCTTGCGAGGCGCTTCGATTTCCGCGCGCGTTGTCGCCGTGAATCAAGAAGCCGCTTCGACCATAGATCCAATTGCCCGGTTGTGGAGTGAGAGTCATTGTGCCGGGTAAGGAAACATTTGAGCCTGTGGTGTAATTTCCTTGAGGGCCAATGGTATATGCTCCCGTTGGAATGGGGCCAATGTTGCCGAGTGATTCCACAAAACCGTTATTCTGAAAACCAGTTGCTCCTGAGTATCCTGATCCAACCAAAGATACGGCGCTCGGGTTATTTCCTTCTCTGTAAACATTACCGGAGCTTTGTTGGTAAATCCACAGCCCTGCCGGGTCAGTAAAACTCAACGGATTACCCGCCACATAAGTAAACCGACTCAACCCCCCACCCAACCCCAGCGGATCGGCCTGCAGATAGCGCCCGGTGTAGGGGTCGTAGTCGCGGTGCCAGTTTTGGTAGTAGCCGGTGTAGGGCTCGTATTGTTGGCCGGCAAAGCGCAGGTTGTAGGTGATGGTCTGGCCGGCCACGGGGTTGACGGGGAAACTGTCGCCAAAAGGTTCGCCGTCCCAGCGCCACACCTCCAGGTTGTCGCTGGCACGGGCCCGCGAGCGGGGGGTTCCCAGGTGGTCTGATCGCACGGTGTAGAGCACGCCGTTGATCATCGCACCGACAGGCTGGCCGTTGAACCAGATGGTTTCCTGGCTGTAGCCGGTCTTGATGTTGTATTCGCCCAGTAGCTGGCCAGCGTCCGAGTGCAGGAAGCGGACGTCGTCGGTGATGTACCAACTGCCACCCCCGGGCGTTGCTTGCGGGGTGTCGCCACCAGTCCTGGCGCTGTCAGACGCGCCAAGGCGCACAGCGGCAGTCTTTCGGGTGGAGGTTGACATCGTTGTTGGGGCGGCCGTGGCGGGGCGGGTTGCCAACGATTGCAGGGGGCTGGTTGCCAGTTTGGTTTGCGCCCCCGCGCCTGCGGTGCCCGAAAAGTCATATGGGCTGCTGAAGACACGGCGCAAGAAGCGCACCCGCATACCCAGCCCGTCGAAACTGCGGGTGTAGTTCTCCTGATCGGGGTTGAAGCCAGACAGAGTGTTCATGCGGCCGAAGGCATCGTAGCCAAACGTCCAAACCCCATCCGAAACGACGCTGCCATCGGCCGCATAGCTGTATTGGCCGCGTGGGCTGGTCAATAGGCGATTGGACCCGGCGGCATAGGACAAGGCGCTGCCGATGCCATTGCGCATCTGGCTGCGGCGGTTGCCGTTGGTGTCGTAGGCGTAAGCGGCGCTGCCGCCCGGCCCGCTGTAGCTGGTGAGTTGCCCCGCCTCGTCATAAGCCAAGCTGGTGCGCTGGCTGATGCCGCTTGCCGGCACATCGTTGAACTCGGCAATCTGGCCCGCCGGGTCGTGGGTGTAGTGGCGGGTTCGGCTTCCCAGTGTCACGCTGGTGATGCGGCCGTCGGCATCCGCCGTGCGCTGGTGGGTGCTGCCGTTGCCCCAACGCCAGCCTGTGGCGACCTGCGTGAATGGGCGGTAGGTGATGTTGTCCATCAGCACGCTGCCGTTGACGGTGATCGAAGCGAGCGCATCGCCACTGTATGAAATGATGATCCGCATGCCCGACGGGTAGGTCATCGTTGAAACACGTCCAAGGCTGTCACGAGTCATCGTCACTTGCCGCGAACTGCCTGCAACGGTCTGTGCTTTTGAAAGCACCCGCCCTTCGCTGTCATGGGTCCAGGCTGTTGTGCCGCTCGGGTCGGTCATGCTGGCCAGAATGGCATCGCGTCGGCCAGGTACATAGGCATAGCCCATGGCTGCGCCCGACGGCCCGGTCACGCTGGTGATGCGTCCCAGCGTGTCGCGGCTGATAGCGTAGTTGACCCCTCGGGCATCGGTGTAATTGAGTGCGTCGCCTGCCACATTGCGCAGCCATTGCCGCGTGCCACCATCGGCGCCAACTTCAGCGGTGCGACGATTCAGGGCGTCAAAGCCGAAGCCTGTTCCCACATTGACGGTGTCCGCTGCGCTGCGCACCGCCCCGATGGTGTTGTCCCAGTTGATGGTGGCCGCGACCGAAGCGGCACCACCGGCCTGGCGCATGGCCGTGGTGTTGGGCTGTGACAGGACCGTGGGGCGGTTCAGCAGATCATGCTGGATGCCGAAATTGCGCCCCAACGGATCAACGCTGCCACTTGGCCGGCCATCAGGCGCGTAGGTGGCCTGGTGGGCATTCCCGCGTGTGTCGATGCGCGCGGCTTCTCGGCCCAGCTTGTCGTAACGGGTATAGCCCGCATGTACCAAACCGCCCGCAGCGTTGTAGGTAGCCCGGCTGATGATCTTGCCAGCCACATCGCGGCCAAGCACAACGCGTTCGCCGCGGTGGTTCTGCATTGAAGCCAGCCGCCCCGCTGAATCAAAGTAGCGGGTGATGCTGCTGCCATCGGCGCGCGTGACCTGGGTCAGGCGGTTCGCCGCGTCGAAGCTGAATGTAGACCCGATGCCGTTGATGGCGCGGTAGAAAAGGCGGCCACGCAAATCAAATGCGCGAGTGACCACAGAGCCATCGGCGCGCACTACACGGGTGGGCCGGCCATGCGCATCAAAGTTGGAAAAGGTCTTGGTCTGACCGGCAGGGCTGGTGCTGCTGGTACGGTTGCCTTGTGAGTCATAGGTGTGTGTCGTGACACCACCGCGGGCATTGGTGGTCGATGCCAGCAAGTGCTGTGCGTTGTAGCTGCGCTGCAGGGTGGTGTAGGCCACGCCATTGGTGCCCGTGCGCACCACCTGTGTGACGCGTCCCTGCGAGTCCAACGTTCGGTCGACGGCTACTCCGGCACGCACTGTTCGCGTTGGGGTGTTGAAAACAGGATGCCAAGTGCGCTGAGCCGTCTCGGCGTAGGCCATGCCTGTGGCGCGTGTCTGGTTGAGCTTGCGTCCACGTGCGTCATGCACGGCGTCATGCACAGCGCCGCTGCGGGCGATGGTGCGATTCACGTAACCATAGCCGTCGAAGCCAAAGGTGCGTGTGGTGGCGGCACTGTCGGTGGTTGCACCAACGGTGATGGCAGACACTTTGTACCGGTTGCCCACCAGCGCCAAAGTGCGGGTGCGTACCGTGCCGCGGGCGTCGGTGGTGGTCACCTGGGCATTGCCATAGCTGATGCTCAGTGGGTTGATGCCATTTCCAAAGTGGTTGTAGTTGGGCCGGCCATTGCCGTCGTAGCCCCAGCTGACGATGCGCCGGCCGGACTCGTCGACGATCCCCGTCAAGGCATTGCGGTAGCTTGGGTTCTCATAGACGTAACGCCTCACGGAACCGTCGGGCAAGGTCAGGCTCGCCAGGTTCCCATCAGCGTCGTAACCGTAGGCCAATGTGGCCGCACCCGGTGTTGTGATGCTGCTGACACGGTTGAGACCGTCGTACACGAAGACCAGGGCTCGGCCAAATGGGTTGGTCACCGAGGAAAGCCGGCCAGCACCGTCGTACTGCATGCTGGTGAGGCGCCCTTTGCGCGACAAGGAGACGAGCTTGCCGTTGGATGAGTAGACTTCCACGCCGTTGCGCGGGTTCACGTACTGCCAACCGCCAGATGTGGCGCTCAGGCTGCCTGCCTGCTGCGCGCCAACCCAGGCCGCACCGCTGTAGGTGAAGTCGATCACCGAGCCGTCATAGCGGTGCAACCTGACCTGCGATCCGCTGAGCACCTGAAGTGATCGATCATAGAAATTGCGCCAGCCCGCACCCATGCGCACATTGACATTGGCCGGATAGGCGGTCGAATTGCTGTGATAAACGCGGGCCACCCGCAATGCAGCGCGGTCCCGTCCGCGGTAGTCCACCTGGTACTCGACCTTGTCGGTGCGCGCCAGGTTGATGGGGTTGCCGACCTGGCCAGTGCATTCTTCCGGGTCATCTGGCTTGGGTTCTTCTTCCTCACCACCGTCTTCGTCGGCGGGCTCTTCATCGACGGCGGGTTCATCAGAGGCTTCTGGACCGGAGGTGTCGGGCTCCTCGCTGTCCTGGGGCGCATCGGCCGGTTGATCGAGGCTGCCACTGCTGTCGCCCGCATCGTCTGGACCATCATCTGGCCAACCGCCTTCGTAGTCGCCCCACTCGCTGGCTCCGCCACCCCAATCAGAGCCGCCCCACTCGCCACCGCCTTCAAGCATGACTGCAGGCGCTGGCAGATGGATGCTCACCAGCGGCGAAATGAGCATGGCCTGAGCCAGCGTGTAGATCAAGGCCCTTTGCGGGCGCGTTGGGCGCCCTTTGATGTTGCGTGACAGCATTTGCAATCCTCCACATTCATCGTTGTTGGAGCAGATCGTAGAAAGTCATCAACTGGCTGTTCCATCCCTCGGAAGTGGGAAAGATGGGGGGTCGTCGCAAAGCGCAGGGCGGACCGCCGAGCCACAGCAAAGGCGCGTGTGGCTTGGGTGTGGCGCGCCTCTGCGGTGCCGAGAAGCGCAGCGGCCACGGCTGCGCGCGCAGCGCGCTTCGTCAACATACTCGCCGCGAATGTTTGAGCGCAGCGCCTGCGGGTGCGTAGCGAGTTTTGCGGCGGGCCGTGGCCGTGAGCATCGCAGGGGAGTCGGCGCGGTGCGCCGACCGCCGCAGTGAAGTGCCGCGCCCAAGCCACACGCGCCTTTGCCGCGCCAACGCCAACGCCAACGCCAACGCCAACGCCAACGCCAACGCCAAACCCATGCCGAAGTCCAAACCCACCAAGCTACATTGCCAACCAACACTCCAGCCAACACAAGCGCCAAGCCATGATCGAACCGCAACTGAAATTCGAAGTCCTGCCCCGCGATCTGTCGCCGTACAAGAAGGGCAATACCGGCGTCGACTACGTGCACCGCTTTGAATCAGGCAAGCCGGGGCCCCACGTGCTGGTCAATGCGCTGACACATGGCAACGAGTTCTGCGGCATGGTGGCCGCCACGCATTTGCTCGACCACAGCGTGCGCCCGCAGTGCGGCACGCTCACTGTCAGCTTTGCCAACGTGGCCGCCTATCAAACCTTCGACCAGGCCAAGCCATTCGACAGCCGGCAGATCGTGCACAACCTCAACCGCATCTGGTCGGCCGCGCAGTTGGATGGTGATGAAGACAGCCCCGAACTGCGCCGCGCCCGCGAGCTTCGTCCGGTGGTCAACGCGGCCGACCATGTGCTCGACCTGCATTCGACCAGCCAGCCCGTGCAGCCCTTCTGGGTGTACCCCGCCTTTGCGCGCAACGGCGTAGCGGCGCTGGCCATCGGCCGGCCCAGCGTGCACCTGGTGATGCCCCAAGGCCTGGGCTCGGGCACGCCGCTGATCCAGTGCGGCCGGTTCGGCGATCCGGCTTATTCCGGCGCGGCCATGGTGGCCGAATGTGGCCAGCACTTCCTGCAGGCCAGCAGCGATCTGGCCATCGAAGTGGCGCTGGATTTCATCGCCCACTTCGGCCTGATCGACCGCCCGGTGGGTGCGGCCAAGGCACCGCAGCAACGCTTCGAGCTGTTGCAGACCTGCATGGTCACCACGCCCGATTGGCGCTTCACCCGCCCGCTGCTGGGTTTCGAGACGTTTGCCAAGGGCGAGCTGATCGCCACCGACGGCGCGCTGCAGATCGTCAGCCCCTGCGACGATTGCACGGTGCTGATGCCCACCCGCGCACCTATCGTGGGGCGTGAGGGCGTCTACCTGTCCAGGCCGATGGCCTGACATGCCCACCCCCACGTCGCTTCGTTCCTGCCCCCCGAGGGGGCGCTCAGCCGCCTTGGGGCGGCCCGGCGCCGGCTGAGGCCGACTAACCCACGTCGGCGGCGCGCTGAACACGCACGCCCTGCGCCTGCATGCTGCGCAAGAAGTCGGCGGCATGGGCTTCGAAGCCCGCCACCGGGCTCATGCAATCGGCCAGCAGCACGATGCGCTCAGGCTGGCCGCCAGGCAGGTAGGCCACCAGGTGCTCTACCGTGGCGCGCACGCAGTGGCTGCTGGCCTGGCCGGCCACCAGCAGGGTGGTGGCGCCATCCAGCCGGTTCAGCAGGGCACGGTTCAACTGGGTCGATGGCTCGGCCGCGTCGGGCACCTCGGCCTGCAGCGCGCTGTAGTGCTCGGTCCACGGGTAGTTGCCCTTGTCGACCACGCGCACCGGTGTCTGGCGCGCGTCTTCCCAGGCATTGCAGGCGGCCAGCACGCCGGCGTGCAGCTGGTGGCCCCAGCTGCCCATCTGGCAATGCACCGGCCACACCATCAGGGTGTAGCGGCCGGTGGCTTGCAGCGCGTCCAGGTAGGCCAGGGTGCGGGCCAATTCCTCCGGCCGCGCCGGGCTGAAATCGCCTGCACGCAAGGCGGCTGCGGTGATGGGCGTGAACGGCGCGACCACGGCACCACCCCGGCCGCGCCAATAGCCCGGGTGGGCGATGTCGTAGCGGTGGTGCGAATCCAGCGTGACGGTGATGCCGTCGATGTGCGCCGCGTGGCGCCTGATCAGTGCCGCCAGACGCTGCAGATCATCGTGCGCGCCCGGCACCGACAGGGCGGGCGCCACGCACTGGCCGCTGACCGGATCGGTCGGGCACCAAGCCTGCGGCAAATCGCAGAAGTCGTTTTGCGCGTCGATGATCAACAGCTCGGTGCGGTGCTCGGCCATGCGTCACTTTATAGCCCAGCCCTAAACTGCGCTGGCACCCCAAGAAAGCTGCCATGACACTTGCCACCGCCATCGCCCATGCCGAAGCCCAGTTCGACAGCGGGGCCTTCTTTCGCACCCTGGCACAGCGCGTGGCCTGCCGCACCGAAAGCCAGAACAACAGCCGCACCGAAGAACTGCGCGCCTACCTCACTGACCAGATCGCACCGGCCTTGCAAGCCCTGGGCTTCGAGACCATGGTGCACGACAACCCCGCAGCCGGCGCGCCGCCGCTGCTGACCGGTGTGCGCATCGAAGACCCGGCCCTGCCCACCGTGCTGTTCTACGGCCACGGCGATGTGGTGCGCGGCCACGAAGGCCAGTGGGCTGAAGGGCGCGATCCTTGGACGCTGAGCGAAGCCCAGAGCGCCACCGGCACACGCTGGTACGGCCGGGGCGCCGCCGACAACAAGGCCCAGCACAGCATCAACATCGCCGCGCTCGCGTCGGTGCTGGCCGCGCGCGGCGGGCGCCTGGGCTTCAACGCCAAATGGCTGGTGGAGATGGGCGAAGAAACCGGCTCGCCCGGCCTGGCCGATTTTTGCACCGCGCAGCGCGCCCACTTGGCGGCCGACGTGCTGATCGCCAGCGACGGCCCGCGGCTGCGCGCCGACCGGCCCACGGTTTTCCTGGGCTCGCGCGGGGTGGCCAATTTCGAACTGGTGCTCACCGCGCGTGAAGGCGGCCACCATTCGGGCAACTGGGGCGGGCTGCTGCGCAACCCGGGCACGGTGCTGGCCAATGCGATTGCCTGCCTGGTCGATGCCAAGGGCCTGATCCTGGTGCAGGGCCTGCGCCCGCCGCCCATCCCGGCGGCGGTGCGCACCGCACTGGCCGACATCGCCGTGGGCGGCGGCCCGGGCGACCCCGAGGTGGATGCAAATTGGGGCGAGCCCGGCCTGAGCTCGCCCGAGCGCGTTTTCGGCTGGAATGCACTCGAAGTGCTGGCCTACGGCTGCGGCAACCCGGCCCAGCCCGTCAACGCCATTCCGCCGTCGGCACGCGCCACGCTGCAGCTGCGTTATGTGGTGGGCACGCAAGCCACCCGCCTGCGCGAGTTCGTGCTGGCGCACCTGCAGGCGCAGGGCTTCGAAGGCATCACCTGCAGCGAGCCGGTGGTGATGGCCGCCACCCGGCTCGACCCCGACAACGCCTGGGTGCGCCTGGCCCTGCAAAGCCTGCACGAGACCACCGGCATCAAGCCCGCGCTGCTGCCCAATCTGGGTGGCAGCCTGCCCAACGACGTGTTTGCCGACATCCTGGGTCTGCCCACGGTGTGGGTGCCGCACAGTTACCCGGCCTGCAGCCAGCACGCGCCCAACGAGCACGTGCTGCCGCCGCTGCTGCGCCAGGGCCTGGGCATGACGGCCGCGCTGCTGTGGCAGGTGGGCGAGCAGGCTGCGCACTTGCCGCGCGCACCTGCCGCGCGTGGCGCGTTGAGCTGATGCCCTGAGCTGATGCCCTGAGCCGCTGCCGGGATGTCGTGGCCCGGTGTCTTGCAGGCGACTGCCGCTGCGGCAGCACGCTGCGCACCATGCACCCATCTCACAAGACGAGGATGGGCATGAACGACACGGATTTCAGCGGCCAGCGGGTGTTGGTGGTGGGTGGCTCCAGCGGCATTGGCAACGGCGTGGCGCATGCCTTGCGCCAGCGCGGCGCCGAGGTGCATGTGTGGGGCACACGAGCGCGCGCCGAAGACTACGCCGGCGTCGAAGGCTCCGACCTCACCGGCCTGCACTACACCAGCGTGGACGTGGGTGAGCCCGAGCAGATCGAGCGCGCGCCGCAGCCCGGCGGCGATGGCGCCACGCTGGACGTGCTGGTGCTGTGCCAGGGCACGGTGGTGTACCGGCGTGGTGAATTCGAGCGTGCCGGCTGGGACCGCGTGATGGCCGTCAACCTCGACAGCCTGATGCACTGTTGCCGCCGCTTCAAGCCGGCGCTGCTGCCATCGGCGGGCCGTGATGGCGGCAGGATCATCATCGTCAGCTCCATCGCTGGGCTGGGCGGCTCGAACGTGGGCAACCCGGCCTATGCCGCGTCGAAGGCTGGCGCCATGAGCCTGACCCGCACCCTGGGCGTGGCCTGGGCGCCCGAGGGCATCCGCGTCAACGGCATGGCACCGGGCCTGGTCGACACCAAGCTCACCAAGGTGACCACACAAAACCCCAAGCGGCTGGAAGGCGCCTTGGCCGCCATCCCCATGTGCCGGCTGGGCACGCCGGTGGACATGGCCGGCGCGGTGTTGTTCCTCGCCTCGCCACTGGGCGCCTACATGGCAGGCCAGACGCTGAACTGCGACGGCGGCCTGTCCCTCGCCCGCTGAACGCACGGGGCTGCGCTCGGCGGTCGTTGCCGGGCCGGTGGGGCGCCATAAAGCGCGGTGCAATGGCGGCGGTTTGGTGATTCATTCGGTTGATTCGGCCCTACGCTGGCGACTTCATCCAAATGCCGTCCGAGCCCACCATGCCCCACGCCTTGCCCACCGTGCTGCCCACCGTGCTGCCCACCACGTCGCGCCTGCCGCCGCCCTGCCGAGATGAAACCACGGTGCTGCAGGGCCTGCTGGCGCTGCTGACCGGACCGGAAGGGCGGGGAGGCCTGCACTGGCCGGCCGTGGTCGACACCGCCTGGCCCTGGGTGCAGGCTGTGCGCGAGCAGCCCGCACCCTTCTGGGCGATGGAATCGCTGCTGCGCGAATACCCCATCAGCAGCGTCGAGGGCCTGGCGCTGATGCGCTTGGCCGAGGCCCTGCTGCGGGTACCCGACGCCGCCACCGCCGTGGCGCTGACAGCCGATCAGCTGGGCCGGGCTGACTTTTCCGCCGGTGCGGCCGCCGGCTCGCCGCACAAGCTGCTGGCCGGGATATCGGCCGCAGCGCTGGGCCTGGCGCAGCGTTGGCTGCCAACCGCGGGTGAACAGCCTGGGCTGATCGACCGCCTCGGCGCGCAGACCGTGGTGGCCGCAACCGTGCGCGCCATCGGCCTGCTGGGCCGGCAGTTCGTGCTGGGCCGCCACATCGGCGAGGCACTGAACGAAGCCGCCAGTGCACGCCGCGCCCAGCCGCAATTGCGCTTTTCGTTCGACATGCTGGGCGAAGGCGCGCGCACCGATGCCGACGCGTTGCGTTACGGCCAGGCCTATGCCCATGCATTGGCGGCCATCTCAGGTGCGGCGCAGGGCAGCGGCCCGGCCGAGCGCGACGGCCTGTCGATCAAGCTGTCGGCCCTGCACCCCCGTTATGAAGAATCGCAAATCGACCGCGTGATGGCCGAGTTGCTGCCCCGCGTGACGCGCCTGATCGACGTGGCCGCTGCCGCCGACATCAACCTGACCATCGACGCGGAAGAAAGCGACCGGTTGGAGTTGTCGCTGGCCGTCTACGAGCGCCTGGCCGACCATGTGGCCGCCACGGCACCTGGCTGGTCGGGCTTCGGCCTGGCGATCCAGAGCTACCAGACGCGCGCCCGGGAGATGATCGATGCGGTGGCGGCCATCGGTCGGGCGCGTGGCCTGCGCTTCATGGTGCGGCTGGTCAAGGGCGCGTACTGGGACGGCGAGGTCAAGCGTGCGCAAGAGCTGGGCCTGGCCGGCTACCCGGTCTTCACCCACAAGCACCACACCGATATCAGTTACCTGGCCTGCGCCCAGGCCCTGCTGGGCCACCACGACGTGATCCTGCCGCAGTTCGCCACCCACAACGCGGGGACCATCGCGGCCATCCTGCAGTTGGCGCAGGGCGTGCGCCAGCGCGCCGGCGGCCAGGATGCCAGCGCCGGCCGCTTCGAGATGCAGCGCCTGCACGGCATGGGCGAGGGCGTCTACCGCGAGTTGATGGCCGCCCGGCCCGACGTGGCCTTGCGCATCTACGCACCGGTGGGCGAGCACCGCGACCTGTTGGCCTACCTGGTGCGCCGCCTGCTGGAAAACGGCGCCAACTCGTCCTTCGTGCACCAACTGGCCGACCCCGCCGTGGCGCCCGAAGATCTGCTGCATTCGCCCCTGCAGATCGCCAACGCGCCTGGCCAGCCACTGCCGGCTGCGATGTTCGGCACCAGCCGGGCCAACAGCCGAGGGCTGGACCTGGCCGTGCCCGAGCAACGCGCGCCGCTGTTGGCGGCCATCCACAGTGCCCGTGTGCCGGCAGTGCCGCTGGCCAGCGCCGACGACGTGGCCGCCGCCATGCAACGCCTGGGCACAGGTTTCAATGCCTGGTCGGCGCGGCCGGTGGCAGAACGTGCGGCCGTCATCGCCCGCGCGGGGGATCTGCTGGACGAGCGGCTCGCCGCCTACTGCGGCCTGCTGGTGCAAGAAGCCGGCAAGACCCTGGGCGATTGCGTGGCCGAGGTGCGCGAGGCGGTCGACTTCTGCCGCTACTACGCCGCCCAGGCCGCTGAAAAGCTGGCGCCCATCAACCTGCCCGGGCCTACCGGCGAAAGCAACGAATTGCGCCTGCACGGCCGGGGCGTGTTCGTGGCCATCAGCCCGTGGAACTTTCCGCTGGCCATCTTTGCGGGCCAGGTGGTGGCCGCGCTGGTGGCCGGCAATGCGGTGGCAGCCAAACCGGCCGAGCAGACCCCGGGCGTGGCAGCGGCCTTTGTGGCCTTGCTGCACGAGGCCGGCGTGCCGCCCGATGTGCTGGCCTTGCTGCACGGCCCGGGCGACACCGTGGGCGCCGCCCTGGTGGCCCACCCGGCCACGGCCGGTGTGTGCTTCACCGGCAGCACGGCGGTGGCCAGGCACATCAACCGCAGCCTGGCCGCTAGCGACGGCCCCATCGTGCCCCTGATCGCCGAGACCGGTGGCCTCAACGCCATGCTGGTCGACAGCAGCGCGCTGCCCGAGCAGGTGGTCGATGCCGTGGTGCAAAGCGCCTTTCGCTCGGCCGGTCAGCGCTGCTCGGCCCTGCGCCTGCTGTGCGTGCACGAGTCCATCGCCGAGCCCCTGATCACCATGCTGGCAGGCGCACTGGCCGAGTTGCGCGTGGGCGATGCGGCCGACCTGGCCACCGATGTCGGCCCGGTGATCGACACCGAAGCGCATGCCGGCCTGGCGCGCCACGTGCAGCGCCTGCAGGCCCAAGCGCACTTGCTGGCCCGCGCGCCGATGGATGCGCGCTGGGCCGCCAGCCACATCGCGCCGGTGGCCTTCGAGATCGATCGCATCGAAGACCTGACACAGGAAGTCTTCGGCCCCGTGCTGCACGTGGTGCGCTGGCAAGGCGACGTGGACGCGGTGGTGGCGCGCATCAATGCCCTGGGCTATGGGCTGACGCTGGGGGTGCAGACCCGCATCGACAGCCGCGCCCAGCGCATCGCCGGCTTGGCGCGGGTGGGCAATGTCTACGTCAACCGCAACATGATTGGCGCGGTGGTCGGGGTGCAGCCCTTCGGCGGTGAGGGTTTGTCTGGTACCGGACCGAAGGCGGGCGGGCCGCATTACCTCTTCCGCTTTTGTGCCGAGCAAACCCTCACCATCAACACCGCGGCGGCTGGCGGCAACGCGGCCTTGCTGGCGGGCACCCCCCCTTCGCTTGAAGGAAGTCACGACTTGGTGGCTTTGCAGCCTCGTTAACCGGGCGATACTGGCCGGTGTTGTTCGATGACAAGCATTCAGCAAGGATCGGTATGAACCGTTTGAGCAGCGCCTTTCAAACTGCCCGGGCCGGCGGACCCCAGCGCCACGTGCTGGCGGCGGCCCTGGCCAGTGCCTTGTTCCTGGCCGCCTGCGGCAACAAGACCGAGCCCGAATTGATTGCCGGCGCGAAGGCTTCCATCGAGAAGGCCGACGTCGAAACCGCCAAGGTGCAGCTGAAGTCTGCACTGCAACTCAATGGCGATTCCGGTGAAGCTCGCCTGCTCCTGGGCAAGGTGCTGCTCGAGAACGGCGAACTGTCGGGTGCCGAGGTTGAACTGCGCCGCGCGCTGGACCTCAAGCAATCCGAGAATATCGTGGCCCCGATGTTGGCCACCGCCTTGGTGGGCCAGGGCAAGGGTGCGGCAGCGCTGCAACTGTTCGGCAAGACCACCTTGTCCGAACCCAAGGCCGACGCCGCCCTCAAGACGCGCTTGGCCGAAGCCGAGGCCCAGGCGGGCAAGACCGATGTCGCGCTGGCCATCCTGGACGCGGTGATCAAGGCCGCACCAGACAACGCACGAGCCCAGATCCTGCATGCCCGCCTGACGGCGGCCAAGGGTGACCTGCCGGCGGCGATGTCCCGGCTGGATGAGCTGATCAAGACCGACCCCACCCAGGCCGAGGCCTTTCTGGTCAAGGGTGAACTCCAGCTGCGTGGTGTTCAGGGGCCGGCGTCTGCCGACCCGGCGGCGGCCCAGGCGTCCTACCGACAGGCCGTCAAGCTCAAGCCCAACAGTGTGGCCACGCAGTCGGCATTGCTGGCGTTGTTGTACGCCCAGTCCGATTTCGAAGGCGCGGCCAAGCAGTTGGTCGAGTTGAAAAAAGTTTCGCCCAAGCACCCGCAGACCATGTATTTCGAGGCCATGCAGGCCGAGCAGAGCGGCGAAAGCGCCAAGGCCCGAGAGCTCATCCAGCAACTGTTGCGCATGGCGCCAGACAATGGCCAGGTGCTGATGCTGGCGGGCCAGATCGAAGCCAAGCTTAACAACCTGGGCATGGCTGAAACCCACTCGTCCAAGGCGGTGCAGGCCATGCCCAAACTGGCCGCGCCGCGGCGGCAGTTGGCAAACATCCTGCTGCGAACCGGCCAGGCGGACAAAGCCATCACCGCGCTCAAGCCCTTGGTCGAGCAGGATCCGCCCGATGTGGAAGCGCTGACAATGACCGCGCAGGCCTATCTGACCAAAGGCGATGCGACTGCCGCCGACAGTTTTTATGCCAAGGCTTCCAAGCTCAAGCCAGGGGATCCGCGGGTGCGTACCGCCATGGCCCTGGCAAGCCTTTCCAAGGGGTCGAACGCGGGCGCCTTGAATGAATTGCAGGCGGTGGCCAGCAGCGACAAGGGCACCAGCGCGGACATGGCGCTGATCAATGCGCGGGTGCGCGTGGGTGATCTGCCCGGCGCGCTGAAGGCCGTGGATGGCCTGGCCGCCAAGGTGCCCAAAGACCCGCTGCCCGACCAACTGCGCGGTCGCATCGAGTTGCAGCGCAAAGATGCGGCTGCCGCGCGCAAGCATTTCGAAGCCGCGCTGGTCAAGAATGCCGACTACCTGCCGGCTCTGGCCGGCCTGGCGTCCATCGACCTCAACGACAAGAAGCCGGCAGAGGCCAGGGCGCGGTTCGAAGAACTTCTCAAGCGCCAACCCACCAACACCGGCGCGATGTTGGCCATGGCTGATCTGGCCTCGCGCAGTGGCGCCAAGGCCGAGGAGGCCATAGGCTGGCTTACCAAGGCTTCGCAGGCCGACCCCAGTGACCTGACGGCGCGCATCCTGCTGATTGATCGTCTGCTGGAGGATCGTCAGTTCAAACTGGGGTTGGAAACCGCACAGGCCGGTTTGACTGCGGCCCCAGACAACCCCGAGCTGCTGGATCGATTGGGCCGTGGCCAGATGCTCAGTGGCGATGCGCGCCAGGCAATCACCACTTTCACCAAGCTGACCACGTTGATGCCGAAGTCGCCGCTGGCCCAGTTGCGCCTGGCCGATGCGGCCGCTGCGGTCAATGACCGTGCCGGGGCCGTGGCGGCCGTGCAGCGCGCCGTGGAAATTGCGCCTGATCTGCCGCAAGTGCAGCAGGCGCGTTTCAACCTGGCCAAAATGGAGGGCCAGTTTGACCAGGCGCTGGTCATCGCCCGCAAGGCCCAGGCCAAGTTTCCCGACGATGCAGCCGGCTTCCTGATGGAGGGCGACATCGAGTGGCGGCGCAAGAACTGGGATGCTGCAGCGGCGGTCCTGCGCAAGGCAGTGGTACGCAAGCAACCTGGCGAGGGCCCGCAGCGGCTGCACGGTGCGCTGATCGGGGCCAAAAAGACAGCCGAGGCCGATCAATGGGCGGCCGAATGGCGCAAGTCGCGTCCGGACGACATGTTGTTCGTGCTGCACCTGGGTGACGTCGCCCTGGCTGCGGGCGAAGCCGGGCAGGCAGAGGGCTTGTACCGTGAAGTCGTCGTGCGCCAGCCCGACAACGTGCCTGCCCGAAACAACCTGGCCTATGCGCTGGCGGCACAGAAGAAGCCCGGCGCGGTGGCTGAAGCCGAGCAGGCCTACAAGCGGGCACCCAAGTCACCCGAGGTGCTGGACACCTACGCCTTCACCCTGGCTGCTGACAACCAGTTGCCCAAGGCATTGGAGTTGCAACTGCAAGCGGTGGCCTTGGCGCCCGAGGTTCACCTCTTCCGCTTTCAACTGGCCAAGTTCTACCTGCAGTCCGCTGACAAGGCTTCGGCCCGTACCGAGCTGACCCGCCTGGCCAAGGCCGGCGCATCGTTCAACCGCCAGAGCGAAGTGACCGAAATGCTGAAGCAGGCGCAATGAGTCTGCGCCCGGGGTCGGTTGGCCCCGGCCCGGGCCTGCATCAGCTTGCCGCGGCGTACACCCTGGCCTTGTAGGCAAACCAGAACGGGTGCCAAAAGCCGAAGAAGCGCTGGGCCATCACCACCCCGGCCAGGCCGGTGGCAGGTGATACCCACCAGTGCGTGGCGGCCAGGCCGCCCCACTGCAATTCGCCCACCGCCGGCCCGGGTTGCAGGCCAGAGGCGCGCCGCGTGACCGCGCCACCCAGGCCAAAGCCCAGGCTGGGCACGGCGCCGGTATCGGGGAAGCTGACGCAGTGCCGGGCCGGCACCTGGTCGACGAACATCGCCGCCAGCGTTGCGGGCTTCAGCAGCGACGGCTGGCCGGGCATCAACTGGCGCAGCAGGGCCAGCATGTCGGCCTGGGTCGTGAACAAGCCACCGGCGCCTGATTGACGCGGTACGGGCTGGAGGTAAGCGTCGGGCCAGGGCGTGTCGGTCAGGCGCGTGAGGCCGGGTTTCATCGGGTCGGCCAGGTCGCCGCGGTACAGGGCGGCCAGGCGCGGCACTTGGTCGGGCCGCAACACGAAGCCGGTGTCCTGCATTCCCAGAGGCTCGAACAAGCGTGTGCGCAGGGCGTCGCCGAAGGTCTGCCCGGTGGCGACCTCGCACAGCCGCGCCAGCATGTCGATGCCCAGGGCGTACTCCCAACCCTCGCCGGGCTGGAAGTTCAGCGGCAGTTGGGCCAGCAGGTCCATCTGCTGGGCCAGGGTGGTGGCATAACCCCGAACGCCGGTGGCCAGGTAGGCCTTGAACAGCGGCGATTCGGGGTCGAAGATGCCATGGCTGAAGCCGGCGGTGTGGGTGATCAGGTGGCCGATGGTGATGTCGCGCTGCAGCGCCGTCGTGTCGTCCAGCGTGGTGGCGCCGGGCCGCAGCACGCGCACCTGGCCGAAGGCGGGCAGCCAGCGCTTGACCGGGTCGTCGAGCGACCAGTGGCCCTCGTCGGCCAGCAGCAGCACCAGCACGGTGGTGAACAGCTTGGTGTTGGAGAAGGCGCGGTGGATATGGTCCGGGCGCAAGGCCTGCCCGCTCTCCCGGTCGGCCAGCCCGGTGCAGAAGCTGTCGATCACCTCGCCGTGGCGCATGGTGGCGGCCGACACGCCGGCCAACCGGTCGGCGTCTACCTCGGCCTGCAGCACCGCGTGCGCCGCCGCAAATTTGCCCGCGGCAAGGTCCACTCGGCTCATGCGGTGAGCTTCCAGGCACCACCCACTTCGCCGCTGGCGCGGCCTTCGTCGCGCAGCTTCAGCAGGTGGGCGCGAAGCGAGCGCTGGGCCATCGCGTGCAGGGGCTTGGGCGTGTCGGCGTACACCTCGGCCACCAGCGCCAGTTCGTCGGCGGGTGCCTGGCGGGCCAGCTTGGCCAGGCCGGCCAGCACCTTGGCCTCGCGGCCCAGGCGGTGGGCGATGGTCTTGTGCACCACGGCGTGCGGCTCGTCGATCAGGAAGCCGTGGCCCGGCGCCAGCCATTCCAGCGCGATGCCCAGCAGCTTGCGCAGCGATGCCAGGTAAGTGGCCATGTCGCCGTCGGGCGGATTGATCACCACCGTGCTGCCCTGCATCAGGTGGTCGCCGGTGAACAGCAGCTTCTCTTCTTCGAGGTAGAAGCACAGGTGGTTGCTGGCATGACCGGGCGTGTGTACGGCGCGCAGGGTGACAGGCTGCTCGGCGGTGCCCAGGGCCAGCACATCGCCGTCGCTCATGACCTGCGTTGGCTGGAAGGTACCGTCCTGCCACTCAGGGTGGTCGGCCACGCGGCCGAAGGTGGGTGCGCCGCTGGCGGTAGCAATCG
>JANOAQ010000705.1:0-1805 GCA_031411195.1 Burkholderiaceae bacterium
CGATGGGCGTGGGCCTGCCGTATGCCATGGGCATCAAGCTGGCGAAGCCCAAGTCAGAGGTGTTCTGCATCACTGGCGAAGGCTCGATCCAGATGTGCATCCAGGAGTTGTCGACCTGCCTGCAGTACAAGACGCCGGTCAAGATCGTCGCCCTGAACAACCGCTACCTGGGCATGGTGCGCCAGTGGCAGCAACTCGATTACGGTGGCCGCTACTCGCACAGCTACATGGATGCGCTGCCCGACTTCGTGAAGCTGGCCGAGGCCTATGGCCACGTCGGCATCAAGATCGAGAAGCCGTCAGAAGTGGAGCCGGCACTGAAGGAGATGATCCGCCTGAAGGACCGCACGGTCTTTCTGGACGTACGCACCGATCAGACCGAGAACGTCTGGCCCATGGTGCAGGCGGGCAAGGGCATCACGGAAATGCTGCTGGGATCCGAGGACCTGTGACCGGCTGAATGGGGCCTCGGCCATGACCGTTGCCGCGGTCAGGGCGGGGGGCCTCGGCCAGCCGGTGCAGCCCGGATACTTTCCATTGAAACCGAATCGGGTGCGGCCAAGGGCCGGCGGTTACCGCCGCCGTCCTGAAGAACCGCACCTTGAGGATTGCGCATGAAACACATCATTGCCGTGCTGCTCGAAAACGAGCCCGGCGCCCTTTCCCGCGTGGTGGGGCTGTTTTCGGCCCGCGGCTACAACATCGAGAGCCTGACGGTGGCACCCACCGAGGATGCCTCGCTGTCACGCATGACCATCGTCACCACCGGTTCCGATGAAGTGATCGAGCAGATCACCAAGCACCTGAACCGCCTGATCGAGGTGGTCAAGGTGGTTGACCTGACCGAAGGCAGCTACACCGAGCGCGAACTGATGCTCATCAAGGTGCGTGCCGTCGGCAAGGAGCGCGAGGAGATGAAGCGCATGGCCGACATCTTCCGTGGTCGCATCATCGACGTGACCGAAAAGAGCTACACGCTGGAGCTGACCGGCGACGCCGGCAAGCTCGACGCGTTCATTGAGGCGATTGACCGCACCGCCATCCTGGAAACCGTGCGCACCGGCGCCAGCGGCATCGGCCGCGGCGAGCGAATCCTGAGAGTTTGACCCGAATCTGTCCCACCCCCGAAGCGCCTCCGGCGCTCCCCCGCCAGGGGGCGCCGCCGGTGGCCAGGCAAAGCCGGCGCCACGGCGGGGACTTGACTCACCCCCCCTCACATCACTGGAGAACACCCATGAAGGTCTATTACGACAAGGACGCCGATCTCAGCCTCATCAAGGGCAAGAACGTCACCATCATTGGCTACGGCTCGCAAGGCCATGCCCACGCCCAGAATCTGAACGACAGCGGCGTGAAGGTCACCGTCGGCCTGCGCAAGGGCGGCGCCAGCTGGTCCAAGGCCGAGAAGGCCGGCCTGAAGGTGGCCGAGATCGCCGATGCGGTCAAAAGCGCCGACGTGGTCATGATCCTGCTGCCCGACGAGCAGATCGCCGCCGTCTACAGCGCCGACGTGGCCGCCAACATGAAGGCCGGCGCTTCGCTGGCGTTTGCCCACGGCTTCAATGTGCACTACGGCCAGGTCGTGCCGCGAGACGATCTGGACGTGTGGATGGTTGCGCCCAAGGCCCCCGGCCACACCGTGCGCAACACCTACACGCAAGGCGGCGGCGTGCCGCACCTGATCGCCGTGCACGCCGACAAGAGCGGCAAGGCCCGCGACATGGCGTTGAGCTATGCCGCGGCCAACGGCGGTGGCAAGGCCGGCATCATCGAGACCAACTTCCGCGAAGAGACCGAGACCGACC
>JANOAQ010000706.1:0-1833 GCA_031411195.1 Burkholderiaceae bacterium
CGAAGAGGCTGATGGCGGCGGCCACCGCCAGCTCGAAAAAGTTGCTGGCGCCTATCAGCGCCGATGGGCAAGCCACGGCATGTGATTCACCCAAACGCCGGTTCAGCCAGTAGGCCAGGCCGGAGTTGAAGAAGACCTGGATCAGGATGGGTACGGCCAGCATCACGATGACCAGCGGCTGCGCCAGGATGGCCTGGCCCTGGAAGGCGAACAGCAAAACAAGCGTGGCCAGCAGGGCGGTGATGGACCAGGGGCCGATGCGAGCCAGCGTGGCCTCCAGCGCCCCAGGACTGCGCCGCAGCAGGGCCCTGCGCCACAGTTGAGCAATGACCACCGGCATCACGATGTACAGCACCACCGACGTGATCAACGTGACCCAGGGCACGGTGATGGCCGACAAACCCAACAGCAGCGCCACCAGCGGCGCGAAGGCGAACACCATGATGGCGTCGTTCAGCGCCACCTGCGACAGCGTGAACAGCGCGTGCCCGCCGGTCAGCCGGCTCCACACAAACACCATGGCCGTGCAGGGCGCTGCAGACAGCAAGATCAGTCCAGCGACATAACTGTCCAGTTGATCAGCCGGCAGCCAAGCTGCAAAGACGTGGCGGATGAAAATCCACGCCAGCAGCGCCATAGAAAAGGGCTTTACCGCCCAGTTGACAAACAGCGTGACGCCGATGCCGCGCCAGTGTTGCTTCACCTCGGCCAGCGCGCCGAAGTCCACCTTCAGCAGCATCGGAATAATCATCACCCAGATCAGCAGGCCCACCGGCAGGTTGACCTGGGCCAGCTCCATACGGCCGATGGTCTGGAAGGGGCCGGGCAGCCACTGCCCGAGTGCAATGCCGATGACGATGCACAGGAAAACCCACACCGTGAGGTAGCGCTCAAAGGCACTCATGGGCGCCACGTCGGTGGCGCCAGCGGGAAGGGATGGCCGGGCGTGCACCGGGTTCGCGGACATCTTTTCGTGGCGCCTTCAGCGCGTGCCGATGGCCTTGATTTCCCGCTGGATGGCCAACGTGTCTAGCGAATGCAGCGGCAGCGCAAGCATCAACTCGATCCGGCGCCTCAGGATCAGGGCGGTGTCCCAAAACGCCTTTGCCGCCTGCTCGTCGGTGCCGACAAAAGCCGAGGGGTCGGGCACGCCCCAATGCGCCGTCATGGGCTGGCCCGGCCAGACCGGGCAGACTTCGCCGGCTGCGTTGTCGCAGACGGTAAACACGAAGTCAAGCTTGGGGGCTTCAGGCTTGGCAAACTCGCTCCAGTCCTTGCTTCGAAAACCGTCGCTGGGGATGTGCAAGCTGGCCAAGGTTTTCAGCGCGAGGGGGTTGACGGCCCCGCTGGGGTGGCTGCCGGCCGAGTGCGCGACGAAGCGCCCCTTGCCCATGCTGTTCAACAGGCCCTCGGCCATGATCGAACGGGCCGAGTTGTGGGTGCAGATGAAGAGAACTTGGTAGACCTTGTCGTGAATCTTGTCGCTCATGGTGGCTCCTGAAGCAGTGACTGTGGGGCGGGTCGAGAAACTCTGGATCAGCAGCAGCGAGCCGAGCCTGCGGCAGGAACAGCCTCGCAGCTACCAAGGCCGGATGCTTGGCAGCAGTGGGCGGTGAGATAGGCCAGCAATTCGTTCATCTGCTCAAGCGCCGGCCGGTAGATGAGGTGGCGCCCGTCACGCTCCTGCGTTACCAGGGCGGCGTACGTCAATTCCTTTAAGTGGAAAGACAGCGTCGAAGCGGGTACGTCGAGCGTGGCTGACAAGGCCCCGGGCGTCAGGCCTTGTGGGCCAGCGCCGACCAGGGCCCGGAAGATGCGCAGGCGCATGCCCTG
>JANOAQ010000707.1:0-2638 GCA_031411195.1 Burkholderiaceae bacterium
GCAGCCGCCACCGGCAGCAGCACGGTAAAAACGCCGGCCTGCGGTGCCGGCACCTGGGCCAGCCCCTTCATCCACAACCACACCGTGGCCATGCTGGCGGCCAGGGCGTAGGCCACGAGCAAGCCCCAGGTACCCGCTTGCACGCCAGCAAAGTCAAACTGCAACGCTTGCCACAGGCCCAGGGGCGTGACCAGGGCCAACCCCCACAGGTTGATGAGCGCGCTGATGCGCCGGGGCGACAGGCTGCCGGTCAGGCGCTTGCCGATCACCACGTAAGAGGCCTCGCAGAACACGGCGCCCAGCAGCAAGGCATGACCCAGCCAAACCGATTCGGGTGCAGGGTCTGCCGAGGCGGCACCCTGGGGCGAGCGCGCCAAGGCCAGCATGGCGATGCCCATGGCCGCGCATGCAATGGCCGCTGCGGTGCGCCGGTTGATGCGCTCGCCCAGCCACCAGCGGCTGAGCAGGGCCACTGCCGCCGGGATGGCGGCCATCACCACGCCAGCCGATACGGCCGAAGTGAGCGACACGCCGTACAGCATGCAGATCGAGAACAGGAAGTTGCCGAGGAAGCTCTCCCAGAAGAGCAGCCGTCGGTCATGCGGCGAGAGGGCGGCTTCGCCCGGCTGGCGACGAACCCAGTGCAACATGGCCACCGCTGCAATGCCGAAGCGCAGCCAGGCCAGCAGAAAGATCGGCATTGCGGCCACCAGCAGGCGCGATGCGCCCACATAGCTGCCCACCAGTGCCATGCTCAACGCCAGGCAGGCGTAGGCCAGCAGGGGCGGGCGGGCGATGGCGGCGGCTGCCGAAGGGATAGGTGCCGTCAGAAGGCAACCACCACCGACGTGCCGAAGAGGCTGTTGCTCTTGCGGTATTCACCCGTCTTGATGTCGAAGAAGACCGGCAGGTTGGCGCGGTCGAAGCGCGCCTCGGCCTTGAAGGTGGTGTTCAGGTTGTACTGCCAGCTCAGGCCCATGGCCAGCGCGCTGCGGTTGGTGCCCTTTTCAGGATCGCCGGCCATGTCGGGGCCCCAGCCATTGCGGTCGTCCGCCACGGTGTAGCCCAACACGCCACCGCCGTTCTTAGCATTGCGCACATGGTCGAGGCGGCCGGTCACTTCCCAGCGCGGGATGATCTTGTAGGCCAGCAGGGTGACAGGCCGGTCCACTGGGCATCGCGCAACTGGCCCGTGGTCGGATCGGCAGTGATGGATGCGCCGCGCTGGCGGCCATAGCTCATTTGCCCTTGCCAGGTGAGGTCGCCTCGAATGAAGTAAGCGTCGGCTTCGAACAGGTCGATTCGGGTGTCCTTGGTGCTGTAGTCATCGCCAGTGACGGGGTTCTGGCCCACCGCGCGGAAATTGGCCGCCTTGCCATGCACACCCGCAAAGCCGAAGCCGTTGAACTCGCCCTTGGAATAATCGACCCGGTAGGCCAGTGCCGGCGCCCGCTCGTTGGCGTTGCGCTTGCTGGTGTTCATGTTGTTGAGCATCCACTTCACGATCCACTTGCCCCGGGTGTATTCCATGCCGGCGCCGGTGTAGAGCGTGGGCAGGGTGAAGTCGTAGAGCAGGTTGTGGGTGATCAGCTTGTTCAGCGTGGCCTGCTGGTATTCGTAGCCTGACCAATCGGGCACCTGGCCTGCAATGAAGCGGGTCTGCAGATCGCCCAGCGGGATCGACACCGACGCCTCCTGCACGATGGAGCCTTCGCCGATCACGCTGCCCGTGCCGCGGTTGGGCACCAGGGTCAGGCGCCAGCGGGTGCCGCCTTCCATCTCCTTGGTGAAGTCGATGGTGGCGCCACCGAAGTAGCTGTTGTCGTAGTTGTAGCCGTCCAGCGCCACCGGGTTGAGGAACTGGAAGCCAGCGCGGTTCTGGCGCCGATTGGCGATGAAGGTCGGGTCGATGAAGCCGCTGATCTTCAGCAGCTTCAGGCCCTGGCTTTCCACGGCGTCTTCGAGGGCTTCGGTCTTGACGGCCACGCGGTTGAGCTCACGGGTTTGCTCGGGCGTCATGCCCCACTGCGCACTCGCGGGCGCCGCCTTGGCCTCTTGCGCCTTCAGTTTGACTTCCAGCTCGGCGACCTTGTCCTTCAGGGCCTGCAGTTCCTTCAGGATGTCGGCATTGCTTTGGGCCTGGGCGGGATAGGCCGCAGCCAGGGCCAGTGCCAATGTGGTGCAGTGAATCAGCTTCATCTCGGGGCTCCTCTGGGGGGATTGTTCGGTGGGTTCAGTGGTGTGCGGCAGCGGCCAGCTCTTGTGCGCGCCGGCGCTCGGTGCGTGCTATCCAGTAGCTGGCGGCCACCACGCCGATGGCAACGATGACGACGATGATGGTGGCCACGGCATTGACGCTGGGGTTCAGGCCCAAGCGCGCTCGCGAGAAGATCACCAGCGGCAAGGTGGTGGCCCCGGGGCCCGACAAGAAGGCCGACAGCACCACGTCGTCCAGTGACAGGGTGAAG
This sequence comes from Burkholderiaceae bacterium, assembly GCA_031411195.1. Taxonomy (GTDB): domain Bacteria; phylum Pseudomonadota; class Gammaproteobacteria; order Burkholderiales; family Burkholderiaceae_C; genus Pseudaquabacterium. The sequence continues at coordinate 2,469 of JANOAQ010000707.1, forward strand.
GTGAGCAGCCAGGCCGACATCAAGGATTGCGAGATCATCGGCAGCGTGACCAGGGTGAATACCTGCCAGGGCCGGGCGCCCAGATCCATGGCGGCTTCTTCAAGCTGCGGATTCAGGTCTTGCAGACGGGCCTGCACCACCACCGTGGCGTAGGCCATGCCCAGCAGCAG
>JANOAQ010000708.1:0-8145 GCA_031411195.1 Burkholderiaceae bacterium
GGGCGCGCCGCCGCCTTCCATGACGAAGAGATCGCCCGCCTGTCCGACCTGGTCAGCCGCCTCGTCAACCCGGCTCTGATGCTGGTGATGGGTGTCGTCATCGGCGGCATCGTGGTGCTGATGTACCTGCCCATCTTCACGCTGATGGAGCAGGTGCAATGAACGCGCCCCTGCCCCTGGCGGCGTTGGCAGCGCTCAGGCTGGACGCCGCACGCTGGCCGCAGGCCCAGGCGCTTCGGCACCGGGCGCTGCTGGTGCAGACGGGCGATGGCCGCCATGCCCTGCTGTCCGACCGTGTGGCCGACGCGCTGCTGCTGCAGGTGGCCGAAGCGCGCCTGGCAGCACCGGTGCAGTGGCTGCAGTGCGACTCGGCCGTGCTCGACGCCTGGCTCAAGCAGGGCGAGCAGACCGGCGGTGCGCTCGACAGCCTGGACGGCACGGACCTTGCCCAAAACCTGAGCTCCGAAGCCGGGCCTGAAACGCCTGAAACGTTCGAAACGCCCGAGCTGAGCCTGGCGGGCCTGACGGCCGAAGCCAGCCCGGCCGTTCGCCTGCTCGATGCGGTGCTGTTCGATGCCCTGCGGGCCGGCGCCAGCGACATCCACATCGAAAACATGGCCGGCGGCGCGCAAGTGCGCCTGCGCCGCGACGGCGTGATGCAGCCCATGCGCCACATCGATGGTGCGGCCCTGGCCGAGCAGATCGTCTCGCGGCTGAAGGTGATGGCCGAGCTCGACATCGGCGAGCGGCGACTGCCGCAGGACGGCCGCTTCAAGCTGCGGGTGCAGGGGCGCGAGGTCGACTTTCGCCTGTCCATCATGCCCAGCGTGGCCGGCGAAGACGCGGTGGTGCGGGTGCTCGACCGAGGGCCGCTGGCCCAGGCCAGCGGCGCGCTCACGCTGGCGGCCCTGGGCTTTGCGCCGGCCATGCGCCAGGCCGTGCTGCAACTGGCCAGCGCGCCACACGGCATGCTGCTGGTCACCGGGCCCACGGGCAGCGGCAAGACCACCACGCTGTACGCGGCCATCACCGAGGTGCACACCGGCCGCGAGAAGGTCATCACCATCGAAGACCCGGTGGAGTACCAGCTGCCCGGCGTGGTGCAGATCCCCGTCAACGACAAGAAGGGCCTGGGCTTTGCGCGCGGCCTGCGCTCCATCCTGCGCCACGACCCCGATCGGGTGATGGTGGGTGAGATCCGCGACGCCGAAACCGCCCAGATCGCCGTGCAGGCTGCGCTCACCGGCCACCTGGTCTACAGCACCGTGCATGCGAACAGCGCCTTCGATGTGATCGGGCGCTTCATGCACATGGGGCTGGACCTCTACAACGTGGTCTCCGCGCTCAATGCCGTGCTGGCCCAGCGCCTGCTGCGCCAGGTGTGCGGCCATTGCGCGCAGCCGGTGCAGCCTACCCTGGCCGAACGGGCCCTGCTGGAAGGGGCGCAAGGCGCGGCCACCGACGACAAGCCCTGGCAAATGCGCCGCGGCACCGGCTGCGCGCAGTGCGCCGGCACCGGCTACCGGGGCCGCCAGGCCGTGGCCGAGCTGCTGCGCCTGGACGACACCCTGCGCGACCTGATCTCGGCCCGCGCCCCGATGTCCGAGATCAAGCGCGCCGCCCATGCACGCGGCATGCAGACGCTGCACCAAGCCGCCCTGACCGCCGTGCGCCAGGGTCGTTCCACCCTTGAGGAGATGAACCGTGTGGTTGGCAACGACTGAACGACCGGCCTGGACCAACCGCCTGGCCGCGCCGCATGTGCTGTGGATGAGCCCCGGCGGTCTGCGTGACTTCGGGCCCGCGCCAGGTTGGCGTCCGCTGGCCGGGGCGCGCGGCGCGCAGGCGCCCGCCGCCAGCGACTGGCACACCAACTTCGACGCCTGGTGCCAGGCCCATGCGGGCCGCAGCTGCAAGCTGGTGCTGTCGGCCTGGTTGCTGCACGAACTGATGCTGGACAAGAACCTGCCGCTGACCGACGACACCGCACGCCTGGCCTACGCCCGCAACCTGCTGCGCCACTACCACGGTGAGCCCGCCGTGCACTGGCCGCTGGCGGCCTGGCAGGCCGCCGGGCGGCATGGCGTCAGCGCCCTGCATGCCACCACCTTGGGCGCCTTGCAGACCAGTGCACACCGGGCCGGTGTCTTGCTGCGCAGCGTGCGGCCCTGGTGGAGCCTGGCGCTGGCCGTGGCGCTGCAGCAGGCACCCCGACTGGCCCGGGCCGACCTGGGTCGCCTGCTGGTGGTCGATGGCACGCTGGTCACGCAAATCGATCTGGCGCGCGGGCAGCTCACCCGATTGCAGCAGCGGCAGCTGCCCGAGCCCACCCAGGCCGCCCTGCGGGCCACGCAACAGGAGCAGGCCGAGGCCTACACCTGCGCCCTGGGCCACGGCATGCAGGACGAGCCGCCGGCCAACGACGACAGCCTGCGCTGCCTGGGCTCGATGCAAGGCCGTTCACCGGCGGCCCTGTGGTGCGCGCCCGAGCCGGCCAACCGGGCGTTCAACGCATGAAGCACAGGCTGCCTCGGCCCGACTTCCTGCAACCCGAGGCGCGCCCGGGTGTGCTGGCCTGGGCCTGGTGCGCCACCGGCCTGCTGGTGCTGGCCGTCGCGGGCCTGGATGCACGGTCGGCGTGGGTCGATCAGCAGGCCAGCGCCCGGCAATGGGCCGTGGCCGCCCGGCCCGCCAGCCCGCAGCCGCCCGCCAGTGGCGATCGTATTGCGGCAGAAAAGCGTGCGCAGGAAGCGCGCCGCTGGCTGCAGCGCCTGGCCCATCCCTGGGCGGATGCGTGGCTGGCCGGCGAACTGGCCGGCCAGGCCGTGCAGGGGCGCCTGGCCTGGCTGAACCTGGAGCACGACCTCACCGGCCAACTGCGCCTGGCAGGGTGGGCGGACGACGCGGCCAGCGCGCAAGCGGCTGCGGCCGCGCTGCGCCGGCAGATGAACGACGGCGTGCCCAGCTGGGCGGCAGTGCGCGTGGCCAGTGTCGAGCGCAGCAACGAAGGCCAGCGCTTCGAGATCGTGGCGCAGCGCGCCGGGGCCGCCCCGTGAGCACACCCGGTCAACCGGTGCACGGCCGCCCGTTCGAGCCGCTGCCAGCCGTGGACAGGCAAGCCTGGACGCACCTCGTGCCGGGCCGGCTGGCCTGGCCATCGGCACCGGTGTTGACCGGCGCTCTGGCCCTGGTGGTGGCGGCCCTGGCGGCAGCGTGGACCACCCGGCTGCACAGCACCGATGCAGCCGACCGCCAGCGCCTGGTGAAGCTGGCCCAGCCCGCACCTCAATCCTCAACTCGGCCCGCCCCGCACGCAACCGCCCCGGTCGACGACCAATGGCTGCTGGCCGCGCTGCCCGCCGCCAGAGAGGGCGCCGAGCGTGTGGCGGCCCTGCTGGCCCTGGCAGCCACGAACGGCGTCACCGTCGACAGCGTGCGCCAGGCCGCGCCCCTGCCGCTGGCAACGGGCCAGGCGGCCCTGCCCGCCGAGCGTGTGGTGCTGCAGATACGCGCCAGCGGGCCCTACCTCGGCCTGCGGCAATGGGTTGCGCAGGCCCTGCAACACGACGACGCACTGCTGCTCGAACGCCTGCGTCTGGCGCGGCCCCTGGCCAGCAGCACCGCGCTGTCAGCCGAGCTGGGCTGGGCCTTGCTGCAAGGCGCCACGGGGTCTGCGCCATGAGTTCTGCGCCATGAGGTCCGCACCTGAGGTCCGCAACATGAGCCCTGCAACATGAGACCGGTGCTGCGCAACGCCTTGTTGGCCAGCTTGGCGGCCAGCGCCGGCCTGGCCCTTTGGCCCGAATCCGCCGATCCGGTGGCCTTGCCTGCCGAACGGCCCCGGGCCACCGCCCGGGCAACGCCGGCCCTGGCCGACGGCGCCCTGCGCCAGGACCCGGGCCCGCACGCACCGCCGGCCATCGGGCAAGTGGCGCCTCTGCCCACCGGGCCAGTGCCGCCCCTGCCCACCCGCGCCGGCGATTGGCCCGTGCCTTCGGCCACGGGCTTGGCGGCCTGGCAAGGCCGGGCCGAGGCGCTGGCCGCCGCGCCGCGGCCCGCCACGGCGGCATCGGCACCACCCGCTGCACGGCCACCGGTTGAATTTCCCTACCGCTGGATCGGCCAGCTCGACGACGGCGCCGGTCTGCAAGTGTTGCTGGCCAACACCCAGCGCAGTTTCGGGGTGCGTGTCGGCGAGGTGGTGGACCAGCGTTGGCGCATCGACCGCGCGGCCAACGGCAGCCTGCAGGCACGGCTGATCGATTCGGGCGAGGTGGTGGCGCTGCGCCCCACGGCGCCCACCCCTTGAGCACCCGGCCAGCCGCTTTCCCACCTGATCCACGCCCAAACGATTGCGCTTGTCCAGTGTCCATGTCCTCAATGCCCGTCACACCCCGCCACCCGCCACGCGCCAGCCGTGCAACGCCCTGGCCGGGCCTGCACCGCTGCCTGTGCTGGTGCCTGTGCTGGTGCGCCGGTCTCCTGGCCAGTTGTGCCTTGCCTGTCATTGACGATGCTCAACGGCTGTCGCGCCAGGGCAGGTATGAAGAAGCCTGGTCGATGCTGGACCTCGCCCTGCGCGAGCAGCCCGATGACACCCGCCTGCGCACGGCCCACAGCCAGCAGCGCGAGCGGGTGGTGACCCAGGCGCTGGCGCGCGCTGAACTGGCTCTGGGCCAGGGCCGGCTGGACGAAGCCGCGCAACTGGTGTCCAGGGTGGGCAGCCTCGCCCCGGGCCAACCCCGGTTGCTGGCCGCGCAGGCGCAACTGGCGATGGCCCGTCAGGCCCAGGCGCGCCAGGCTCAGGCCCGCCAGGCGGCCGCCGGCCTGGCCGCTGCGCGCGCCGGCGCACCGGCTGTGCCCGCCCTGCCGCAGGCCCTGGCAGCGGCCTACCAGAAACCGGTGGCGCTGGAGTTTCGCGAAGCCCCGCTGCGCCAGGTGTTCGAATCACTGGCGCGCAGCACCGGCATCAACTTCGTCTTCGACAAGGACGTGCGCGGCGATGCCAAGGTCACCGTCTTCCTGCGCCAGGTCAGCCTGGACGAAGCGCTGCGCGTGATCCTGGCCACCCAGCAACTGGACCGCAAGCTGCTGAACGACAGCACGGTGCTGGTCTACCCCAACACCCCTGCCAAGCAGCGCGAGCACCAGGAGCTGGTGACGCGCACGCTCTACCTCGAAAACGCCGATGCCAAGCAGGTGCTGACGCTCGTGCGCACCATGGCCAAGACGCGCGACCTGTACGCCGACGACCGCCTCAACGCCCTGGTGGTGCGCGACACGCCCGAGGTGGTGCGCCTGGTCGAGCAACTCGTGGGCACGCTCGACCTGGCCGAGCCCGAGGTGATGATGGCCGTCGAGGTGATGGAGGTGGCCAGCAACCGGCTCGATGAGCTGGGCCTGTCCTGGCCTGAAACCCTCCAGTACGGCCTGCCCGGCGCCACCGGCCAGGTGGCCCTGGGCGAGCACCGGTCCTTTCGCGGCAGCATTGCCAACCCGGCCGTGCTGGCCCGCCTGCGCGGCGAGAGCGGCAGCACCAACCTGCTGGCCAACCCCACCATCCGGGCCCGCAACCGCGAGAAGGCCAAGGTGCAGGTGGGCGAGAAGCTGCCCGTCTTCACCACCACCGCAGCCATCAACGTGGGCGTGTCCACCACCGTCACCTATGTGGATGTGGGCCTGAAGCTGGACATGGAGCCCACGGTGCAGGGCGATGACGAGGTCACGATCAAGGTGGCGCTGGAAGTGACCAACCTGCTGCGCGAGCGCAGCGGCCCGGGTGGCTCGCTGGCCTACCAGGTGGGCACCCGCATGACCAGCACCTCGCTGCGCCTGCGCGATGGCGAAACCCAGGTGCTGGCCGGCCTGATCAACGACGAAGACCGCCAGGGCGCAGTGGGTGTACCCGGGCTGTCGGCCGCGCCAGTGTTGGGCCGGCTGTTCGGCGTGCAGAGCGACATCCGCAACAAGACCGAAGTGGTGATGCTGATCACCCCGCGCATCATTCGGCGCCTGCAGGCGCCGCCGCTGGCCGACCAGGCCATGCCCTCGGGCACCGACAGCCAGCCTGGCGCAGCCGCCCTGCGCCTGCGGCCGACCGCCCGCGTGGGTGTGGGTTTGGGTGTGGGCGTGGGCACCAGCCTTCCCGGGGGTCGCCAGGCCGGCGAGCCCGCCTTGCCCGCAGCGGACGCTGCCGCCGCAGCCGCCACCGCCGACGCGCCGGCCCAAGGCAATGGCCTGCTGCTGTCGGCCAGCGGCGACGCGGCCGTCGGCGGCACGGCCTCGGTCACCTTGCTCAACCGCAGCGCGGCCAGCGCCACGGGTACCCTGGTATTTGACCCGCAGATGCTGGCCGCGGCCAGCGCCGGCGGTGGCGACCCGGTGGATCTGGCGGCGGGCCGATGGCCCTTCCAGCTGGCGCCCAAGGGTGAATGGGTGGTGGTGCTGCGCGCCCTGCCCGCCGCTGCAGGCCAGTCCTTGTCGCTCCAGGTGAGTGGCCTGGCGGGTGTGGACGCCAAGGGCCAGGCGGTGGCCCTGTCGCTGGATGGCGAAGCCCTCATCCGCGTGGCCCCCGCTGCAGGCAAGCCGTGATGCAAGCCGTGATGCGCCCTCTGCACCGGCCCTCGAAGGGTTTCACACTGATCGAGATGGTGGCCGTGCTCGCCATCGTGGCATTGCTGGCGGCGGCGGCGGTGCCCCTGCAGGAGGTGGCCGTGCGGCGGGTCCGTGAGCAAGCCCTGCGCGAAGGTCTGCGCACCATCCGCCAGGCGCTGGATGCCCACCGCGCGGCGGTCGAAGCCCGCCGCATCGCGCCCGGGCCCGACGGCACCCCTTGGCCCGCCCAGTTGGCGCTGCTGGAGCAAGGCATCCCGGTGCTGGGCAGCGAGGGCCGCCCGGCCGCCACCGGCGAGCGGCTGTACCTGCTGCGGCGCGTTCCGCGCGACCCCTTCGCCGAGCCTGCCCTGCCTGCCGCCGACACCTGGGGCCTGCGGTCCAGCGACAGCCCGGCAGACGCACCGGTCGCCGGGCGCGATGTGTTCGATGTCTACACCCGGGCACCGGGAATGGCCCTGGATGGCAGCCGCTATGCGCAGTGGTGAAGCACCCCCGAACGCGCCCCGGAACGCGCCCCGGCAGCGCGGCTTCACCCTGATCGAGCTGATCGTGGTGATGGCCATCGTGGCCCTGCTGGTGTCGATCGCCGCGCCGCGCTACCTGGGCAGCGTGGACCGCGCCCGCGAGACCAGCCTGCGCAGCAGCTTGCAGGTGATGCGCCACGCCATCGACCAGTTCACCGCCGACCGTGGCCGCTACCCCGAATCGCTGCAGGAACTGGCCCAGGCCCGCTACCTGCGCCAGTTGCCCGAAGACCCCCTCACCGGCCGGTTCGACAGCTGGCTGGTGCTGAGCCCGCCGCCCGACAGCGTGCTGGGCGGCCAGGTGTGGGACGTGCGCAGCGGCGCCGCAGGCCGTGGCCGCGACGGAGGGCTCTATGCCGATTGGTAAGCGTCCGGCCCTGACGCGGCAGCGAGGTGCCACCTACCTGCTGCTGTTGTTCATCCTGGCCTTGCTGGCCGCAGGGTCTGCCACCTGGGCCGAGCGCTGGCAGGTGGCGATGCAGCGCGAACGCGAGACCGAGTTGCTGTTTAGGGGCCAACAACTGCGCGACGCCTTGCAGCACTTTCACGACCACACGCCCGAAGGCGCGGCGCCCTGGCCGGCGCAACTGGACGAGCTGCTGCTCGACGCCCGGCACCAGCCGCCGGTGGTGCACCTGCGCCGGCTCTATGCCGACCCCTTCTCCGGGCGCCCCGACTGGGCCCTGCTACGCAATGCCCAAGGCGGCATCGTCGGCTTGCACAGCAGTGTGGACCGCCCGGCGCTGCGCCGCCAGGGCCTGCCGACGGGCGTGCACGCCAGCCACGGGCCCAACCCCAAGACCAGCGATTGGCAATTCATGACCATCGCCACCCAACCAAGCGGCCGCCGCACTGGGGAAACCCCATGAGCGGCAACGACCACGGCACCATGGAACCAAGCAGCTCGCCGTGGCCAGGGCACACGCCCATATCCGATACGCAGTCCCAGGCGGTCGTGCGCTTGATGGAATCGGCGCCACTGGTGGCCCGGCGGGACCAGTTCTTC
>JANOAQ010000709.1:0-3738 GCA_031411195.1 Burkholderiaceae bacterium
CACCACCGCCGACGCCAGCCTGGCCGCCCGTGTGGCCGGAGCGTCGCTGCAGGGCATGCCGGACGTGGCGCTGCGCCTGCTGGGTGCATCGCGCTCGATGCGCGACGGGGTGCTGCCGATCACGTTCACCGCGAGTGCATCGAAGCCGGGCAGCGCCTTGCCGCTCGCCATTGGCCAGCCGGTCACCGTGATCGCGCAATCGAAGGAACGCATCAAGGGCGTGGTGCTGCCGGCGCAGGCGGTGGTGCGCAACCCGGCCAACGAGCCCATCGTCTGGATCAAGTCGGGTGCCGAGCGCTTCATCCCGCAGCCGGTGCAGTTCCGGCCGCTGGATGCGAACACGGTGGTGGTGACGCAGGGCCTGAGCGCCGACAACCGCGTGGTGGTGCAAGGTGCACCGCTGATCGCGCAGATCCGCTGAGATGACAGCCCCCACGTTCACTTCGTTCACTGCCCCCCGAGGGGGCGTTCAGTCGGCTTGGGAACGGCCCGGCGCCGACTGAAAGGAAACACACGATGTTCAACTGGATCGTTCGCACCAGCCTGCACAACCGTCTGTTCGTGCTGGCGGTGGCGGCGCTGTTGATGGTCTACGGCGCAATGACAGCCTGGCGCACGCCGGTCGACGTCTTCCCCGACCTCAACAAGCCGCTGATCACCGTGCTCACCGAAGCCGGTGGCATGGCGCCGGAAGAGGTCGAGCAGCTGGTCACCTTTCCGCTGGAAACCGCCCTCAACGGCATGCCGGGCGTGACGCGCGTGCGCAGCACCTCGGGCGTTGGCCTGTCGCTGGTGTATGCCGAGTTCGAATGGGGCACCGACATCTACCGCAACCGCCAGCTCGTGGCCGAGCGGCTGGCCCTGGTGCGCGCGCAGATGCCCGGCGACATCACGCCGGTGATGGGGCCGGTGTCGTCGATCATGGGCGAGGTCATGCTCGTCGCGCTGCCGGTGCAGATCGAGGCCACGCAGCTGGCGCCGGGCCGCCTGCATTCGGCTTCGGCGGCTGCGGTCCCCTCGGGGGACCGTCCGGCGTACACGCAGGGCGAGGGGCTGTCATCACTACCGATGCAGGCGCGTGAGTACGCCGACTTCGTGCTGCGCCCGCGGCTGCTGGCGATTCCCGGTGTCTCGCAGGTCATCCCCATCGGCGGCGAGGTGCGCACCCTGCGCGTGGCACCCGACACGGCGCGCATGGCGCAATTCGGCGTCTCGCTCACGCAAGTCGAACAGGCGCTCAAAGGCTACGCCGGCAATGCCGGCGGCGGCTTCATCGACCTGAACAGCCGCGAGTACCTGATCCGGCATCTGGGCCGCACCAACCGCTCCGAGGACCTGGGCGCGAACCTGGGCGGTGTGGCGGTGGCCTGGAAGGACGGCCGCGCCATCCTGCTGGAGCAGGTGGCCACCGTCTCGTTCGCGGCCAGACTCAAGCGCGGCGACGCCGGCTACAACGGCCTGCCCGCCGTCGTCATCAGCGTGCAGAAGCAGCCCGATGCCGACACCGTGAAGCTCACGGCGCAGATCGAGGCGGCGCTGTCCGAGCTGAAGGCTGGTCTGCAGAACGGCAAAACTTCGGGATTGGCCGAGCCCCGCGTGCTGTTCCGCCAGGCCGACTTCATCGAGGCCTCCATCGGCAACGTGGCCGAGGCCCTGCGCGACGGTGCCACTATGGTGGCCATCGTGCTGTTCGCCTTCCTGCTGTCGGCGCGCACGACGGTGATCTCGCTGGTCGCCATCCCGCTGTCGCTGGCTGTCACGGCACTCGTGTTCCAGTGGCTCGGGCAATCGATCAACGTGATGACGCTGGGCGGCCTGGCGATCGCCGTTGGCGAGCTGGTCGACGACGCGGTGGTCGACGTCGAGAACATCCTGCGGCGCCTGAAGCAGAACAAGGCGGCCGGCCACCCGCTGGCGGTGTTGGAGGTCGTTCGCAGTGCCAGCGTCGAGGTGCGCTCAAGCATCGTCTACGCCACTGTCATCGTGGTGCTGGTCTTCGTGCCGCTGTTCGCGCTGCCGGGTATCGAAGGTCGGCTCTTCGCGCCGCTGGGCATCGCGTACATCGTGTCCATCCTCGCGTCGATGCTCGTCTCGATGACGGTCACGCCGGTCATGTGCTACTACCTGCTACCGACAATGAAGCGTTTGGACCATGCAGACAGTCCGCTGGTGGCGTGGCTGAAGCGGCAGGACACCCGGCTGCTGACCTGGTCGTTCGGCCGCGCGAAGCTGCTCATCGCGCTGGCCGTGCTGGCGGTGGTAGGCGCTGTGGCGACCGTGCCGTTTTTCCCGCGCGCCTTCCTGCCGGCGTTCAATGAGGGTTCGCTGGTGCTGGGGCTGGTGATGCAGCCAGGCACCTCGCTGGCCGAATCCAATCGCATCGGCGCGGTGGCCGAAACGCTGATCCGTCAGGTACCCGAGGTCACGCAGGCGGGCCGCCGCACGGGCCGCGCCGAGCTCGACGAGCATGCCGAAGGCGTGCACTCGGCCGAGATCGACGTGGACCTCAAGCGCTCGGGCGATGGCCCTTCGCGCGGCCGCGAAGCCATCATGGCCGACATCCGCGCGCGCCTGTCGACGCTGCCGGCGCAGGTGGCCATCGGCCAGCCCATCAGCCACCGTCTGGACCACCTGCTGTCGGGCGTGCGCGCGCAGATCGCCGTCAAGATCTTCGGCGATGACACCGACACGCTGCGCGGACTGGCCGAGCAGATGCGCGGCCAGCTGGCGGGTGTGCCGGGCCTGGTGGACCTGACGGTCGAGAAGCAGGTGCTGATCCCGCAGATCACCGTGCAGCTGGACCACCGCAAGGCCGCGCAGATGGGCCTGTCACCGGGTGAAGCGATCCGCGTGCTGCAGGCGCTGACCGCTGGCGCGCACGGTGCAGACATCGTCGACGGCCCGCGCCGCTACGAACTGGTGCTGCGCCTGCCCGACGCGCAACGCAGCCCGCAGGACCTGGCGCGCACGCTGATCGACACGCCGGCAGGCCGCATCCCGGTGTCCAGCATCGCCACGGTGGGGGAGACCGACGGGCCCAACCAGATCGGCCGCGAGAACGGCCGTCGGCGCATCATCGTCTACGCCAACACCGATGGCGGCGACATGGGGCGTGTTATCAAGGACATCCGCAGCATCATCGGCAGCACGCCCTTGCCGAGCGGCTACTTCGTCAGCCTGGAGGGCCAGTTCCAGGCCCAGGAGCAAGCCACGCGCCTGATCGCCGGCTTGTCGCTGGTATCGCTGGCGATGATGTTTCTGGTGCTGTACTCGCGCTACCAGTCGGTGGTGCTGGCCGGCATCATCATGGCCAACATCCCGCTGGCGCTGATCGGCTCGGTGGTGGCTATGTGGATCGCAAGCGTGAGTCTGTCGGTGGCGTCGTTGGTGGGCTTCATCACGCTGGCCGGTATCGCCACGCGCAATGGCATCCTGAAGATCAGCCACTACATCAACCTGTGCAAGTTCGAAGGCGAGCGCTTCTCGCCATCGCTGATCGTGCGCGGTTCCTTGGAGCGGCTGACACCGGTGCTGATGACGGCGCTGGTGGCGGCCTTCGCGCTGACGCCGCTGCTGCTGGCGGCCGACGCTCCAGGCAAGGAGATCCTGCACCCCGTGGCGGTGGTGATCTTCGGCGGGCTGGTCAGCTCGACCTTGCTCGATACTTTGCTCACGCCGGTGCTCTTCTGGTTGTTCGGGCAGAAGGCCACCCTGCGGTTGACGCAGCCCGAGCCGAAC
>JANOAQ010000710.1:0-14357 GCA_031411195.1 Burkholderiaceae bacterium
CGCACCACGTCGGTGCTGGCCACGAAAGCCTCGGCCAGGCCCATCACCCGGGGGCCGATGGACAGGCTGCCATCGGCCACCCGGCGCAGGTAACCCATGGACAACAGCGTGCTGCACAGGCCATGCACGCTGCTGCGCGGCAGCGACAGGTCGCTGGCCAGACGCGACATGCTCATGGGCTGGCGCACCGCAGCCAGCCGGTCGAGCAGGGCCAGCGCGCGCGCCACGGCTGGCACGCGAGGCGGCGTGGCGGTGTGGCCAAGGGTGACAGGAGAGGCGTGCAAGACGGCGGGTGGCAAAGGCTGGAAAAAGGAGCGGTTTGCTTGCCCGAATGTTCAGCGGGCTGAAACGCAGTCTAGCCGGCGGAATCGCGCAATCTGGAACCTCGGGCGTTCATCGAGGGTTTATCCGGGCCGGGTTTGTGCTGATTCGTCACCGGCTGCAAGTGCTCAATTCAGAACTGCGTGGCCGACATGGGTGGTTACAAGGTCGGCTCAAGTCCCGGCCGCAGACCGCCGAAAAGACAGGAAGCCCCCAGGAAGACCGGACTGTCTGTTCGGCGCCTGGAGGCGCCCGACGCGGCCGGGGGCTTGACCGGCGCACTGCCCCAAGACAACCCATGGTCAACGCTCGCCAGCTCGGTTTCACCCTGATCGAACTGATGGTCACCGTTGCGGTGGTGGCCATCCTCGCAGGCATCGCGCTGCCGTCCTACAACGCCTACATCACCCGCTCAAGGGTGCCGGCGGGGCTGGAGGCGCTGAGCTCCTACGCCATGCGCATGGAGCAGGGGTTCCAGGACACCGGCAACTACGGCTCGGCCGGCTGCCGCGTGGCCCTGCCTGCAGCGGCCAACTACAGCATCTCCTGTTCACTGAGCAACGCCGGCCAGGGCTTCACGGTCACGGCCACGGGTTCGGGCGCGCTCAACGGCTACGCCTACTCGATCGACCACAACGCCACGCGGCGCACGGTCGCCCACCCCAAGGGCGTGCCCGGCACCGACTGCTGGAGCATCAAGGGGGTCACGTGCGATACCTGAGCCAACGACGATCAGGCCTGACCTTGATCGAGCTGATGGCCACGCTGGCCATCAGTGTCATCCTGTTCGGCATGGCAGCGCCCTACCTGGGCGACTACATGGTCAACACCCGCCTGCGTGAGGCCGGCAACGCCCTGCTGGCGGAAACGCTGTACGCACAGGGCGAAGCGCTCAAGCGCAACGGGAGCACGCGCCTGGCCATCGACGGCGCCGCGATACAGGTGCGCGACATGAGCGCGGGCGGTGACGGGGTTCTGCTGCGCCGCCGTTTGCTGGGTGACGGACTGACGGCCCGCGCGCCCGCCCAGATCGACTTCAGCAGCCGCGGCACGCCACTGCCCTTCGGCACCGCCACGGCCATCGACATCGACAAGAGCGGTGTCACTTGCTCGGCTGAGCAGCGCTGCCCCGGCCTGCGGGTGGACGGCGGCGGCGGCGTGCGCCTGTGCGCCAACAGCCTGGACTGCCCATGACGCACGCCACCGCCACCGGCCATCGTCGCCTGGCCTGCCGCCGCCAGCGCGGCATGGGTCTGCTCGAAGGCCTGATCGCCGTGGCCATCCTCAGCTTCGGCCTGCTGGGGTTGGCCCGCTTCCAGACCACGTTGATGGCGCAGACCACCGATTCGCGCACCCGCACGACGGCCACCCAGCTGGCCGACGAGATGCTCAGCACCGTGCTGGTCGATACCGGCAACGCCGGGTGCTACACCCTGCCCAACCCGGGCAGTTGCACCAGCTCCGCAGCCGCAGCCCGCGCTGCTGACTGGAAGGTGCGCGCCCTGGCCGCACTGCCGGGCGACGACACCGCCGTGGCCACGCTGGACAACACGACGCAGCGCTTCACCGTCACCGTCACCTGGACGGGCAAGGGCGGGTCCGATCCCCACACCCTGCAGGTGAGCACCGATGCGCGCTGAGCACCCCCGCAACCGCGCCGGCACGCGCGGCTTTTCGCTGGTCGAGCTGATGATCGGTCTGGTGATCGGCCTGCTGGTCAGCCTGGCCGCCTTGAGCAGCTTGCGCATCTTCACCAACGAGCAGCGCCAGGGCACCGTGTCGGGCGCCGGCGTGCTCAATGCCGCCGCCGCATTGGGCGCCATCAAGAACGACGTGGCGGCCGTGGGCCTGGGCTTCTTCGATGGCCGGCGGCCCATGTGCGACCGCCTCAACCTGAGCTTCGGCACCAGTGCCCTGTTCAACAGCGCAGCCTTTGCGCCCTTGAGCATCACCCGCACGCTGGGCAACGACCAGATCGATGTCTTCTACGCCAGCGATGTGGCCGCCGGTGCCAACCTGTCGATCTCCACCGCCAGCAACGGCACGCAGGTCAGTGTCGATTCCATCTTGCCGGCCTCTGTGGGCCAGGCGGTGCTGCTGGCGCCGGCGAACACGGGCCTGTGCACGGTGCGCACCGTCACAACCACCGTCGCCGGCACGGTGGACACGCCCCAGATCGTGAACTTCAGCGCCGCCGGCCTGCACAACCAGGCCAACTTCAACACGGCTCCGGCCTATGCGGCGCGTGCGCGGGTCACGCTGCTGGGCCAGCTGCAATGGCGCCGCTACCGGCTGGTGGACGGCAACCTGGTGCTCGAGCAACCGCTGATCGGCACGACCGCCGTGCTGGTACGCAATGTGATCGCGCTGCGCGCCGAGTACGGCGTATCGGCCAGCGGCGGCACCACCCTTCAGGATTGGCAAGACCCCACCGACGCGGGCTGGAGCAGCCTGACCGGCAACAACATCGGCCGCGTGCGCGCCCTGCGCCTGGGCCTGGTGACCCGCGTGGCCCAGCGTGAAAAGGCCGACAGCTCCGGCCAATGCACGGCGAGCACGGCCAGGCCCAGGCTCTTCGAGGTGGACATCGATCCTGACGTGAGCGACTGGCGCTGCTTTCGCTTCCGCAATTCCACCCTGGTGGTGCCGCTTCGCAATCTGGTTTGGGGGCAGGTGCCCGCATGAGCACGAACCGAATCGACCGGCCGGCCCCCGCCAGCCAACGCGGCAACAGCGTGGTGCTGGTGCTGATCCTGCTTTCGGTGATGCTGGTGGGTGCGCTGGCGATGGCACGCATGGCCGAGGTCAGCACCCTGGCGGGCGGCAATGCCGCGGCCAGCGACGCGGCCATGCAGGCTTCCGAGGTGGGTCTGAACACCGCCTTCGCGGCCGTGCGTGGCATGGCTGGTGAAGACGCGGTGCTGGGCAACTGGTACTTCCCCACCGCCCGGGCCACCGACGCCAATGGCGTGCCCATGGTGTCCTGGGCCAGCGCCCCGGAAGTGCTCGTCGGCAATTACAGCGTGCGCTACGCGGTCGACCGCCTGTGCAGTGTGACCCCCGTGACCGATGCGCCGCGCCAATGCCTGCTCAAGCAGGTCATGCAGACCGAGAGCGCCCGCGTGGGTGCTGAACTGCCCGACCCACCCAACTCGCGCCAGTTCAGGGTCACCGTGCGCGTGATGGGACCGAAGGAAACCCAGGTCTGGACCCAGGCCATGGTGACGCGCGGCAACTGACGCGCGCGCTGCGTTGACAGCCCAAGACAGAACGACCAGAGGTATGACGATGAAGACGATGCTGAAGCTGGGCCAGGCTGTATTGGCCGCGGGCGGCCTGCTGATCGGCCTGGCTTCGCAGGCCACCGACATGGCCGAACTGCCGTTGAAGACCTCGGTGCTGGCCAAGCCCAACATCGTCTTCGCGATGGACGATTCGGGCTCGACCGACTGGGAGTTCGTGCTGGGCAGCAGCGACGGCATTGCCTGGTGGAGCACAGTTGCCGCATCGTCGTGGGACAGCACCAACAACCGCCCGCTGGCGTCATCGAGCAGCAGTAGCCGACTGCTCTACCTGTTTCCGATGGGCAGCAACGCCGACTTCTCCGGCGGCGCGCTCTATACCAACGGCAGCACCAACGGCAACGTCGCGCCGCCCATCGGGCAATTGGCGTGGACGCGTTCAAACGCGTTCAACAAGCTTTACTACAACACCATGACCACCTACCCGGCCTGGTCGCCCGGCTATGTCCTGGGTGCGCAGCGCACGTATGCGGATGCGCCCACCAACGCGGCACCAGGCCACCCCGGGCCATTTGCCGGTGGCTCCCTGCCGGTGCGCACGCTCGACCTCGGCAGCGACTGGAATTCCAGCAGTTCCGGCTTCACCGATTCACGCTTCCAGTTCCGGGCGCTCGCAGGCATGGTCCTGCCCATCGGCACGGTGGTCAACGCCACCACCACCACCACCGGCGCCTGCAGCGGCACCACGTCACGCACCTTGACGGCGCCCACGGCGGCGGTGGGCTCCTGCATGGCCAGCATCCCCTACCGGCCGGCCATGTTCTGGCAGCGCACGGTCTGCCCGTCGGGCGACACCACCTGCACTGCCGCGCCCGACTGCACCGTCAGCGACCCCCTCACCAACCCCAGCACCGCCTGCATCAACTCGCCCGACGGCCTGGGCAAGCTGCGCCGCTACGAGATCCGCAGTGGCAACACCTTTCCTTCGGGCCGCGCCTATGCGGCCGAATTGCAGAACTTCGCCAACTGGTTTACCTACTACCGCAAGCGCAAGCTGATGATGGGCGCGGCGCTGGGCCGGGCGCTAGAGCCGGTGTACGGGCTGCGCATGGGCGTGGTGCGGTTCTGCGACACCACCACCGGCAACACCTGTGTCGAGCCGACGATGTTCGATGCAGACGGCAGCACGCCATCGTCCAACCGCTTTGCAGTGGCGGGCATGTTCTACCAGAACGGCATGACGGCGCAGGGCACGCCCACCAACTTCACCATGAACTACGTGGGATCGCAGTTCAACACCAACACCAGCATCGTGCAGTACGCCTGCCAACGCAACAGCCTGTTCGTGGTGACCGACGGCTTCTCGAACACCACTTCGGTCACCCCGCCCGATTGGGACAGCGGCAAGTCGGCCAGTACCTTTGGCGCGGCCGCGCCCTACCAGGTCACGCCCACGGGCTCGCAGGCCGACATCGCCTTGCGCTACTTCACCAACCGGTTGCGCGCCGGCGGCACCTCGCCGCTGGCGGCAGGCAAGCTGCAGCCCGGCGACAGCACACGCCGCAACCCCGACCTCAACACCAACCTGCACGTCACCACCTACGCCATCACGCTGGGCGCGCGCGGTACGTTGTTTCCAACGGCGCTGGACCCGTTTGCCGTAGACGTATTCACCAGCCCGCCGACCTGGCCCACCCTGGTGGCCGACGATCCCACCATGATCGACGACCTGTGGCACGCCACCATCAATGGCCGCGGGCAGATGTACATGGCCAACGACTCGGAAGCCATGCGCGTGGCGCTGCAGTCCGCCTTCGGTGACATCCTGGGCCAGGTGGGGGGGCAAAGCGGCCTGGCCGTCACGTCCATCAATTTGCAGCGCGGTGATTCGCAGGCCTACCTGGGCACCTACACGCCTGCCGGCTGGGCCGGCGACCTGACAGCCAACCTCATCGACGTGCAGACCGGCGAAGTGGCCCTTTCGCCGCGCTGGAGCGCCGGCGCGCTGCTGACCGCCCGCGACTGGACCACCCGGGTCATTGCCACCTTCAATGGCAGCAGTGGTGTGGGCTTGACTGCCGCCAACGTGGGCAGCATCGTCAACCCCTCGGGCACCTGGGGCAGCAATGCGGCGGTGGTGGATTACCTGCGCGGCGCCCGCACGGCCGAGGGCGTCAGCTTTCGCCCGCGCACCGGCCTGATGGGCGCGGTGATCAACGCTGAACCGGTGCCCAGCCGGGAAGACAAGATCGTCTACGTGGCCTCGGGTGAAGGCATGTTGCACGCCGTCGACACCGAATCCGGTCGCGAGCACTGGGCCTTCGTGCCCGGCGGTGTGCTGGC
Source organism: Burkholderiaceae bacterium (assembly GCA_031411195.1). Classification (GTDB taxonomy): domain Bacteria; phylum Pseudomonadota; class Gammaproteobacteria; order Burkholderiales; family Burkholderiaceae_C; genus Pseudaquabacterium. Next base: position 5,907 of record JANOAQ010000710.1, read on the forward strand.
CAATCTGGGCCAGATCAGCAGCCGCGACTACGCCTTCCGCACCAAGCTGGACGCCACGCCGGCCTTGGGCAAACTGGCGGGCAGCGGCAACAAGATCCTGGTGGGTGCGCTGGGCGGCGCCGGCCGCAGCTACTACGCGCTGAACGTGAGCAGCCCTCGTGACATGAGCGAGGCCAGCCTGGCCAGCGCGGTGATGTGGCAATTTCCGAGTGCCACCGACACCGCCACCCAGGCCAAGATGGGCTTTTCCTATGGTCGCCCGGTGATCGCCAAGACCGCCACACAGGGTGATGTGGTTCTGGTGACCTCGGGCTACGACAACGCCCAGAGCATCGGCGACGGCAAGGGCCGCCTGTGGATGCTCAATGCCACCACCGGTGCCATCCTGCGCGAGTTCGTCACCGCCGACGGCGCGGTCGGCGGCGAGGCCGGCCTGAGTCAGGTGTCGGCCTTTCGGGAACTGGACGGCAATGTGCGCCATGTCTATGGCGGCGACCTGCTGGGCAATCTGTGGCACTTCGACCTGGACACCGGCACGGTCGTGCGCATGGCCAGGCTCAAGGACGCGCTGGGCAATGCGCAGCCCGTCACCGCCGCGCCCGAACTGGTGACCATCGCGGACCAGCGCATCGTGCTGGTCGGCACCGGTCGGCTGCTCGACATCAGCGACTTCGGCAGCACCAAGGTTCAGTCGTTCTACGCCATTGCCGATGGCGCCGAACTGAGCAATGCCCGCAGCGGCCTGATCGCCCGCACCTACACCCGCGGCAACACGCCCGAACTGACCGGCGCCACGATCGACTGGGCGACTCAGCGCGGCTGGTACTTCGACCTGCCCGCAGGCGAGCAGGCCAACACCAACCCGACCGTGGCCTACGGTGCCGTGGGCTTCACCACCAACCTCAACGGTGGCAACGACTGCAACCAGTCGGCCTACATGTACCTGGTCGACATCGGCACCGGCCTGAAGTCCGATCAGGTCGATTTCATGTCCACCCTGATCTCGGACAACGCCAACGCATCGCGCTTGAACACCCTGCGGGTGGTGTCGGGCCGCCTGGTCGGCACCGTGCACACTTCGATCAACACCGTCTTCCGCAAGGACCTGGGCGTGATGGTGCCGATCCGCGCGTCGAAAAATGTGTGGAAGGAAATCCGCCGGTAGAAGATGGCCCACCCCCTGCGCGCTGCGCGCGCCCCCTCAAGGGGGCACGCCAGCGGCCCGGCAGAGCCGGTTCCGCGGCGGTCACTTGGCTCAGGCGGTGCCAGCGGTAGCGTCGGCTGGGCCCGGCTTCCCTCAGGGGTTCAGGTGCTGGTGTCGTCCAGGATCAGGCCGTCCAGGTGGGCGCTGTCGTTCCAGCCGATCAGGCTGAAGCCCTGCGGCGTGCAAAGCAGGCGGTTGATGGCGGCATTGTCCAGGGCCCAGCTGCGCGGCATGTCCAGTGGTACATGGGTGGCCGCACGGTAGAGGCAATCGAGCACGCCGCCGTGGCAGACCAGCGCGATGCTCTGGCCGGCGTGCGCCCGAGCCAGCCGCGCGATGGTGCCGATACAGCGGTCGGCAAACACCGACAGGCTCTCACCACCGGGTGGCGCCCAGCCGGGCTCGCGGGTGCGCCAGCGGCGCGCCAGTTCGGGCCACTGCGCGTCGATCTCGGCATAGGTGTGGCCTTCCAGCTGGCCGAAGCCACGCTCACGCAGTCCGGCATCGGCCAGCAGCGGCAGGCCCAGGGGCCCGGCCAGGGCCTGGGCCGTGGCCCAGGCACGCCCCAGGTCGCTGGCGAACACCGCCTGCAGCCCTTCCTCACGCAATGCATGGGCCAGGGTGGTGGCCTGGCGTCGACCCCGTTCATTGAGCGCGATGTCGATCTGCCCCTGCAGCCGGGACTCGGCGTTCCACGCGGTTTCGCCGTGGCGGATGGCGACCAGGCGGGTGGGCTCGCCCACGCCCGTCAACCGCGCAGGCGGCGATTGAGCGTGTAGGTGCCCGACCAGGTGGCCGCGCCCAGCACGTGGCCGGCCAGCGCCTCGCGCACCTGGGGGCCGGTGAAGTCACCGGCAACGCCCAGCCGGGCCACATCGAGCGCGTACAGGGTGAACACGTAGTGGTGCACAAGTGAATCGTTGAAGGGCGGATAGGGCCCGTCATAGCCGAAGTAGCGGCCCGCGCGTTCGGCATCGCCCGCAAACCAGCCGGTGTAGTCGTTCAGGCCCTGGCGCGCCAGGCCATCGGTTGCGGGGCCGGGTTTGCCACGGTCGGTGAAGCCCTGGCTCCACTGCCCCTGGGCAAAGCCACGCTCCGTCGGCGGCACATCGACCAGCACCCAATGGAAAAAATCCACCCGATCCAGGTCGACCGGCACCTCGCGGTCGGGCTGGTTGACGTCGTCGGCCACGCTGGGCACATCGAAATCGTGGCACACCAGCACCAGCGATTGCGTGCCCATTGGCAGGTCGCTCCAGGCCAGGGGCGGGCTGAGGTTGTCGGAAAAGCCGACCCCGTCGGCCGTCAACCGACCCGCCGCGTAACGCTCGGGGATGAACTCGCCATTGGGCCAGGCGTCGCTCCAAATCTTCATGGTTAGAAGCTCCTAGACCGACCGGGGTTCAGCCAGCGAACGCCGCGGAACCGGCTTTGCCGGGCCGCCGGCGTTGCCCCCTTGAGGGGGCGGCCGAAGGCCGTAGGGGGTGGGCCATTTCACACGCCCCACACCACCGGTTCAGCGGCGGCGGCGGCGCGCTTGAGCATCTCCACCATGGGCCACAGGCGCTGGCGCAGGCCAACGCCCTCGGCCGGCTTCAGGCGCTCGCCGCGGCCGGCGGCTTCCTGCTCGGCCTGGGCGCGGGCAGACTCGTCGGCCAGCACCACCTGCTCGATGGCGGCCATCGCGGCAGGCATGTCAGCGGGTTCGATGATGCCCTTGGGTGCCGGCTGGCGGCCCAGGGCGCGCAAGAGGGCATCACCCGTGGGGCCCATCATGATGAGGTCGCCCGTGGCCGCGCTCTTGAACTTGTAGATCATCGACCGATTGTGCACCGCGCCTGGAGCAGGCTGCGGGCGGTCCGACACTCAGCGCTGCACCAGGCTCAGCCGTGTGCGCTTGCCATGCGCCGCAGCAGGGCGCACGCGCTCCTCGAAGCTCAAGGCGTCCAGTGCCGGGGCGTAAAGAAAGCCCTGGAATTCGTCACAGCCCAGGTCGTGCAGGAACTTGCGCTGCGGCTCGGTCTCCACGCCTTCGGCGATGACCTTCATGCCCAGGGCCTGGGCCAGTTGCACGATGGCGCGCACGATGGCCGAGTCGCTTTCGTCGGCCGGCACGCCCTTGACGAAGCTGCGGTCGATCTTGAGCCGGTCGATCGGAAAACGCTTGAGGTAGGCCAGGCTCGAATAGCCGGTGCCGAAGTCGTCGATGGCCAGGCGGATGCCCAGCTCGGACAGCTGCGACAGCCGCGCCAGCGCCTCGTTGGCATCGTGCACCAGGATGGATTCGGTGAGTTCGAGCTCCAGCAGTTCGCCGGGCAGGGCGTGCTCGCGCAGCACGCTGGCCACACGGGCGTTGAAGTCTGCCTGCTGGAACTGCAGCGCCGAGACGTTGACCGATACCGGCATCACCAGCCCGTCGGCGCGCCAACGGGCGGCCTGGCGCACCGCCTGCTCCAGCACCCAGTCGCCGATGGCGATGATGAAGCCGGTCTCCTCGGCCACCGGGATGAACTGGCCCGGCGACACCTCGCCCAGCTCGGGATCGCGCCAGCGGATCAGCGCCTCGGCGCCGATCACCGCGCCGGTCAACAGGTCGATCTGCGGCTGGTAGTGCAGCCGAAAGCGTTGGCTGGCCAGCGCCTGGCGCATGGCGTGGTCCAGCCGCATGCGCTGGCGCATGTCGGCGTCCTGGCGGGCCTGGTGGAAGCGAAAGCAGCCACGGCCGCCCTGCTTGGCGCCGTGCATGGCCGATTCAGCATGGCGCACCAGCATGTCGCCATCGGTGGCGTCATCCGGAAACAGGGCCACACCGATGCTGCAGGTGAGCGTGAACTGCAAACCGTCCACCGCGCACGGGTGTGACACCACCTCCAGCACACGGCGGGCGGTGGCTTCGGCGGCGCGGGCATCGGCCTCGTGCACGAGCAGGGCAAATTGGTCGCCGCCCATGCGGGCCACCACATCGCCCTGGCGCAGGCAGGTCTTCAGGCGCTCGGCGCAATCGAGCAGCAGGCGGTCGCCGATTTCGGGGCCCAGACTGTCGTTGATCTGCTTGAAGCGGTCCAGGTCCAGCAGCAGCAGGGCCAGGGTGCCGGCGGTGCGACGGGCCTGGCGCAGCGCGTCGGTGATGGCCTGGCCCATCTGGCGGCGATTGAACAGGCCGGTCAACGCATCGGTGCTCGACAGCGCCTCGATGCGCTGGCCGGCGGTGACCAACTCGGTGTGGTCCCGGAACGCCCACACCCGCCCGCAGGGCCGGCCACGGCAGTTCTGCGGCTGGGTCACGCGCTCGATCACCTGGCCCGAGTGCAGCGTGAGCCGCTCGCTGGCCTGCAGCAGGGTGGCCTCGCTGATCTGGCCCAGGCGGCGCGTGTAGCCCTCGGGATCGACCACGCTGCGGCGCATCCAGTCGTAGACGGCGTCGTCCTGCCGCTCGGTGAGCAAGGCTTCGGGCAGGCCCCAGATCTGGGCGAAGCGGCGGTTGAAGGCGCGGATGCGGCCGGCCAGGTCGGTGACCAAAATGCCGTCGGCAGTGGATTCCAGTGTGGCTTGCAGCTCGGAAACCAGCAGGTCCCGTTCGTCCAGCTCGCGCTGGGCCGCACTGCGGTCGTGCAGCAGAACCAACAGCGGTGGCGCGGCGGCGTCCGGGTTGTCCATGCCTGCCAGCGCGCAGATGCGCCGGTGCACCTGCACCAGACGCCCCGCGCCGTCCACCAGCACGGTGTCCGACTTCAGCATGCTGGCATGACCGGCGCGCACCTCGTCCCAGAACGCCATGTCCTCGGGCGTGGCGATCAAGCTGTCGGCCAACTGGCCCAGCACGGCCGCCTCGGTCTGGCCCAGCAAGGCCAAGGCCTCGGCGTTGACCGCCAGCACGCGCTGATCGGCCGCCCCCACGAGCCACGCAGGCTCGCCCAGGGCGTCGATCAGGGCCCGCCAGCCCGCCAGTGCGACAGGGATGCCTGCAACAGTCACGCGGCCATTGCCTCCACGGCGTCGACGCCGTCCGCGCGGGCAGGCTCGAAGAAGTACACCATGCGCTGGTGCGGCGACAGGTAGTCACGCGCGGCTGCGGGCAAATGACCCGGCTTGAGGCTGCGGCGGATGCCCAGATCGGTCTGGCCGTCCAGGTTGAGCAGCAGCGCCTCCTCGATGGGTACCTTGGTGTCACACACCAGCACCCGGGGCTTGAGCGGCCGCGAGGAGTTGCAGCTCACGACGCTGGCATAGCGGTCGTCGGTCAGTTGCACCACCGACCCCGGCGGGTACACGCCCATCATGCGGATGAAGGCATTGAGCATGGTGGCGTCGAACTTGGTGCGGCTTTGCGCAAAGAGGTGCGAGAGCGCCTCGTGCGGCGTCAGCGATTGCGCGGCCTGGGCCGGGTTGCACAGGTTGTCGTAGCGGTTGATCAGCGCCACGATGCGGGCCCCGATGCACATGCGGTCTAGGCCCATCCTGTTGGGGAAGCCGCTGCCATCGGCCATCTCGTGGTGCTCGGCCAGCACCAGCAAGGCGCCTTCACCCAGGCCCATGCGCCGGCCGTGGGCCACACCCAGCGCCACGTGCTCGCGGTAGGCCGATTGCTCGGACGCGCTGAGGTGGCCCTCGAGGTGACGTACCCGATCCGGCAGATCCAGCTTGCCCACATCGTGCAGCATGGCACCCGTGCCCAGGTTGAGCATCTCTTCATCGCTGTAGCCGAACACCCGCCCCATCAACAGGGCGATCACGGCCACGTTCAGGGCGTGGCCGGAGATGCGGTCGCCGCCCACATCGCTGAGCACCCGCACGCACATCTCCTGGTCGACCATCATCTTGTCGAGCAGCGACCGGGTCAGGCTCTCGGTGATGATGCGGGCTTTCTCGGGGTTTCGGGGCACCTGCCACTGGGCTTCGTGCCAGGCGCGACCCGCCTCGCCGTACTGCTGTTCGCACAGGCGCTGGGCCGCGCGTTGCGCACCCAGAGGAGAGGCCGCCTGGGCTGCGGCTTGCTGGGCTGCGGCTTGCTCGGCTGCCGCTGCGGCGGCCAGGTGCGCGGCCGCTTGGGCATCCACCGCCACGCCTTCACCCGCGCCAGCATGGGGAGAGGCACCAGGCACCTCATCACCCGACCCATCGGCAGACACCTTGATGGCATCGGCATCGGCGCCGTCACCCGGTGGCTCGGGGCTGTCGGCCTGGAGGCTCTTCTCGGGGTTCCAGCGCAGTTGCTTCAGGCCCAGGCCACGAATGGTGGTCACCTGCTCAGGCGTGGTGACCAGAAAGCTCGACAGCGCAAACGGGTGTGCCCACCACCCCAGATCGAGGTGGACGAACATACCGACACGCACTTCATTGACATCCACCGTCTGCAACATGGCCTGCGTACTTCCTGCAAGAAATCATGGGCTTGGGCCCGAGGCCCGCATGACCTTGACTTTCGGCAGGGGGGTGCAAGAACTTGAACGGCGGCGACCGCTTTTGGTCCCCTGGGGTGCATTGCTTGCTCACGGCCAAGGCCACGGCACACCCTGACGTGACAGGCTTCACGGCGTGCGGCTGGCCTTAGCGCCGCCCTCGTTGCGGGCTGGCACCGCCCGAAACGTGCAACTGCCAACGGCATTCGTCCATTGAACCGACCCGCAGCCGGCCCGAAACTTGAGCGCCATCAAGACACTGCCCGGAGACCACCCATGAAGACCCAGATTGCCATCATTGGCGCCGGCCCCTCAGGCCTGCTGCTGGGCCAGTTGTTGGCCAAGGTGGGCATCGCCAATGTGGTGATCGAGCAGCGCAGCGCCGACTACGTGCTGGGCCGCATCCGCGCAGGGGTGCTGGAGCAGACCACCGTCGACCTGCTGCAGACCGCCGGGGTGGCCGGGCGCATGCAGGCTGAAGGCCTGCCGCACGACGGCGTGGAACTGTGCTTTGGTGGCCAGCGCCACCGCATCGATCTGTTGGGCCTGACCGGCAAGCGGGTGATGGTGTACGGCCAGACGGAGGTGACGCGCGACCTGATGGCCGCGCGCAGCGCCGCCGGCCTGCCCACGGTGTACGAAGCCGACGAGGTGGCCGTGCACGGCTTTGACAGCACCACGCCCGGCGTCAGCTGGCTCAAGGACGGCGTGCGCCACACCCTGCAGGCCGACTTCATCGCCGGTTGCGACGGCTTTCACGGCGTGTGCCGTGCCACGGTGCCCGCCGGCGCCATCGCACTGCACGAAAAGGTGTATCCCTTCGGCTGGCTGGGGGTGCTGGCCGATGTGCCGCCGGTCAGCCACGAGCTGATCTACGTGCACCACGAGCGCGGTTTCGCCCTGTGCAGCCAGCGCAGCAAGGTGCGCAGCCGCTACTACGTGCAGTGCGCGCTGGACGACGATGTGGCGCAGTGGTCGGACGACGCCTTCTGGGCCGAACTGAAGCGCCGCCTGCCGGGCGACACCGCCGCCCAGCTCGTCACCGGGCCGTCCATCGAAAAGAGCATTGCCCCGCTGCGCAGCTTCGTGGCCGAGCCGCTGCGCTTTGGCCGCCTGTTCCTGGTGGGCGATGCCGGCCACATCGTGCCGCCCACCGGCGCCAAGGGCCTGAACCTGGCCGCCAGTGACGTGGCCTACCTGTGGCAGGCCCTGCAGGGCTACTACACCGGGCAGATGGCCGAGATCGAGCACTACAGCAGCCGCGCGCTGAGTCGCATCTGGAAGGCCGAGCGCTTCTCGTGGTGGATGACCTCGCTGATGCACCGGTTTCCAGACAATGGCAGCTTCGGCCAGAAGATGCAGATGGCCGAGTTGGATTACTTGTTCAGCTCCCAGGCCGCGATGACGGCGCTGGCCGAGAACTACGTCGGCCTGCCCTTGCGGTAGCGCGTGCGGCAGGCGCCGCCTTGGCCACGGTGCGCCCAGCCAGGGTGGTGTTTTCCTCGGTCATGCGGCCCAGGCTGTCGACCGACTCGGTCACCGTTTTCAGACCCTGATGCGATCGCGCTGCTCGACGCGGTAAATCGCCTGCTGCGCTGAGGCCATGGCGGCACTACGCGCTGCTACCGGCTGCTCAAGCCGGCAGCGCCTCCGGCGACGGCAAGATGGCCGGGCCTGGCGCCGCGTCAAGGGCTTGCCATTCCAGGAAGGCCTCGGCAGGCATCGGCTTGGCGATCAGGTAGCCCTGCACCAGGTCGCAGCCGTTTTCGCGAAGCAGTTGCAGCTCGGCCTCGGTCTCCACGCCTTCGGCCGTCACCGTCAGGCCCAGGCCATGGCCCAGGCGCACGA
>JANOAQ010000711.1:0-12550 GCA_031411195.1 Burkholderiaceae bacterium
CCACATTGCGCTCGCGCACCGGCATGCGGGTGACATCCTGGCCGTCGACCGACACGCGACCCGAGGTGGGCACGTCCAGCCCGGCCATCAGCCGCATCAGCGTGGTCTTGCCGGCCTGGGTGGCGCCCAGCAGCACCGTCACGGTGGTGGGCTGCAGCGCCAGGCTCAGCCGGTACAGGTGGGTGGCGGGACCCACCCGGTGCTCGATCTGGGCCAGCGTCAATTGCATGGGGTCTCCACGTCGTTGTTCTGCTGCGGTTCGGAGTCGAGTGCTGGGTGGTGCGTGGCCCACCAGCGCGCCACCTGCTCGCGCTGTGCCGGGCTGTAGTGCAGGCCCAGCTTGGTGCGGCGCCACAGCACGTCGTCGGCGCTGCGGGCCCATTCATTGCGGTACAGGTGCCGCAATTCGGCTTCGTACAGGCCGGGCGCCACTTCAGCACCCAGGCCGCCGGCCAGGTCGGCATTCGGGCCGATGGCCGGGTCGGCCGCTCCCAGCAAGCGGTCGACGTGACCACCGTAACAACGCGCCCAGCGCTCGCGGGTGGCCGCAGGCAACTGCGGACACTTGCTGGCCAGCACCGTGATGAAGCGCGCGATGTCGACGTCGGGGCGTTGCGGCGGGCCGATCCAGGCCGACAGGTCACCGCCGGGCAGCAGCGCCGACGCGGTCCAGGCCGGGCGGCTCTCGCCCAGCCGTTGCACCAGTTCATCGGCAGCCTCTTCGGCCAGCTTGCGGAAGGTGGTGATCTTGCCGCCCCACACGCTGAGCAAGGGCGAGCTGACACTCGGATCGAACTCCAGCAGGTAGTCGCGGGTGACGGCCGAGGCGTCGCCCGACTCGTCGTCCAGCAAGGGCCGCACGCCCGAATACGACCAGACCACATCGGCCGGCCGCACCGGCTGGGTGAAATAGCGGCTGGCCTGCTCGCACAGGTAGGCGATCTCGGCGGCGTCGATGCGGGCCGAATCGGGCGCACCGTCGATCTCGACATCGGTGGTGCCGATCAGCGTGAAATCGCCCTCGTAGGGAATGGCGAAGATGATGCGCTTGTCCGGGTTCTGGAAGATGTAGGCGTGGTCGTGCTCGAACAGCTTCTTGACCACGATGTGGCTGCCCTTGACCAGCCGCAGCGATCGGCTGCTGGCCACCTGGGCACGGTCGCGCAGGAACTCACCGGTCCAGGGCCCCGCGGCATTGACCAACGCACGCGCCTGCACCTCGATCGGCGCGCCGCCAGCCGGCTGCAGGGTGGCGCGCCAGCCTTGTGCGGTGCGTTCGGCCCGCTCGCAGCGGGTGCGCGTCAGGATGGTGGCGCCGCGCTCGGCGGCGTCCAATGCATTCAGCAGCACCAGCCGAGCGTCGTCGACCCAGCCGTCGCTGTAGACGAAGCCGCGGGTGTATTGCGGCTTCAGCGGCGCACCGGTGGCATGGCTGCGCAGGTTGACCGTGCCGCTGGCCGGCAGCCACTCGCGCTTGGCCAGGTGGTCGTACAGAAACAGGCCGATGCGCACCATCCACACCGGCCGCATCGAGGCATCGTGTGGCATCACGAAACGCAGCGGCCACATGATGTGGGGCGCGCTCTTGAGCAGCAGCTCGCGCTCGGCCAGCGCCTTGCGCACCAGGCTGAACTCGTAGTACTCCAGGTAGCGCAGGCCGCCGTGGATCAGCTTGGTCGACGACGACGAGGTGTGGCGGGCCAGGTCGTCCTGCTCGCACAGCAGCACCTTGAGGCCGCGGCCGGCCAGGTCGCGGGCGATGCCGGCGCCATTGATGCCACCGCCCACCACCAGCACGTCGCAGGACGCCGGCACGGCAGACGGCAGCACGGCCGCCGCAGCGTCGTGCTTGGATGGCTCGCTCAACGGGGTCTCCTTGTCGTTGGGGGGCATTCGCCGGGCGGTGCTGGTGTGCACGACGACCGAGAATGTTCGTTTTATCTTCGTTTTTATTCGATTTTGTTCGTTTGTAGCCGAACTCCAGTGCCAGTGCAAGCCGACTAACCCTGAGACCGCATTGGCGCGCATCGCTTAATCTGGCGACCCACCCGTGCTGAAATTGATGTCGTGAGTGCCTTGATCCCCAACCCGCGCCAGGCCGGCGTGCTCAACACCGTGCGGGAGCTCGGCACCGTGACGGTCGAGGCGCTGGCCGAGCGTTTCGGCGTCACCTTGCAAACCGTGCGGCGCGACGTGAAACTGCTGTCCGACGCCGGCCTGCTGGCGCGCTTCCATGGCGGCGTGCGGCTGCCGGCCAGCACCACCGAGAACATCGCCTACCGCCAGCGCCAAGAGTTGAACGAGGACGCCAAGCGCGCCATCGCCCGTGCGGTGGCTGCGCAAGTGCCCGAGGGCTGCAGCTTGTTCCTCAACATCGGCACCACCACCGAGGCCATCGCCCGCGAGTTGCTGGCCCACCGCGGCCTGCGGGTGATCACCAACAACCTCAACGTGGCCGCCATCTTGAGCGACAACCCCGACTGCGAAGTCATCGTGGCCGGTGGCCTGGTGCGCAGCCGCGACCGCGGCATCATCGGCGAGGCCACGGTCGAATTCATCAGCCAGTTCCGCGTCGACATCGGCGTGATCGGCATCTCGGGCATCGAGGCCGACGGCACGCTGCGCGACTTCGACTACCGCGAGGTCAAGGTAGCGCAGGCCATCATCCGCGCCAGCCGCCAGGTGTGGCTGGCCGCCGACCACAGCAAGTTCAACCGCCCGGCGATGGTGGAAGTGGGCCGGCTCGACCAGGTCGACACGCTGTTCACCGACAGTGCGCCGCCGCACGTGTTCAACGCGCTGCTGGCGGAGGCCGGCGTGACCTGCGTGATGGGCACCAACAGCGGCACCAACAGCGGCACCAGCAGCAGCACCAGCAGCAGCCACGCCGCCGATTCAGGAGACCAGCCATGAGTTTTATCCTCGCGCTCGACCAAGGAACCAGCAGCTCGCGCAGCATCGTGTTCGACGAAGCCGGCCACATCGTGGCGATGGCGCAGCGTGAGTTCCGCCAGATTTTTCCGCAGCCCGGCTGGGTCGAGCACGACCCCGAGGAACTCTGGCAAAGCCAGCTGGCCACCGCGCAAGAGGCCCTGGCCAAGGCCGGCATAACGGCCGCCCAGGTCAGCGCCATCGGCATCACCAACCAGCGTGAAACCACGGTGGTGTGGAACCGCCGCACCGGCCGGCCGATTCACAACGCCATCGTCTGGCAAGACCGGCGTGGCGAGCCGCTGTGCGCGCAACTGCGCGAACAGGGCCATGCCGAGCCCATACGCCGCAGCACCGGCCTGGTGGTGGATGCGTACTTCTCGGCCACCAAGATCCGCTGGATCCTCGACCATGTGAGCGGCGCCCACATTGCCGCCGCCCACGGCGACCTGGCCTTCGGCACCATCGACAGCTGGCTGCTCTACAAGCTGACCGGCGGGCGGGTGCATGCCACCGATGTGAGCAATGCGTCCCGCACCATGCTGTTCGACATCCGCCACAACGTGTGGGACCACGAACTGCTGAAGCTGCTGCACGTGCCCGACAGCCTGCTGCCCGCCGTGCACCCCAGCAGCCACGTCTTCGGCGAGAGCGATGCAGCCCTGCTGGGCGCGGCCATCCCGATTGCCGGCATGGCGGGCGACCAGCAGGCCGCGCTTTTCGGCCAGGCCTGCTTCACGCCCGGGCTGGCCAAGAACACCTATGGCACCGGCTGCTTCATGCTGATGCACACCGGTGACAAGTTCCGCATCAGTGAAAACGGGCTGATCACCACCAGCGCCGCGCAGGTAGACACGCAGCCCCAGTACGCGCTGGAAGGCAGCGTCTTCATCGGCGGCGCGGTGGTGCAATGGATGCGCGACGGCCTCAACGCCATCAAGGCCAGCAGCGAGGTGCAGGCCCTGGCCGAAAGCGTGCCCGATGCCGGCGGGGTGATGTTCGTGCCCGCCTTCACCGGCCTGGGCGCACCCTACTGGAACGCCAGCGCCCGCGGCACCCACACCGGCTTGACACGCGGCACCACCAGGGGCCATATCGCGCGGGCCGCGTTGGAGAGCATCGCCTTCCAGAGCGCTGCGCTGCTGCAGGCCATGTCACGCGATGCCGTGGCCGCCGGTGGTGCGCCGGTGGCCGAGTTGCGGGTGGATGGCGGCGCCTGCGTCAACGACCTGCTGATGCAGTTTCAGGCCGACCTGCTGGGCATCCCGGTGGTGCGGCCGAAGGTGACCGAAACCACCGCCCTGGGCGCCGCTTACCTGGCCGGGTTGGCCACCGGCGTCTACAAGAACCTGGGCGAGCTGTCGGCGCAGTGGCAGATAGAGCGGCGCTTCCACCCCACGATGCCGCGTGAGCGGGCTCTGGCGCTGATGGGCGAGTGGGGCCATGCCGTGCGGCAGGCGACCGTGGCCTGAGGTCGTTCTGCGGCAGCGGCGCGCACCTTCACTGCTTGGCGCCTTCGGTCAGGCGGCGACCGAGTGACACCGCATACGGCGCGGCCCGGGCGACCAGCATCGGGTCGGCCGACGGCTCGACACCGGCCGGCAGCACCAGCGGGTTGAAGGTGATGGTGAGGCAGGCGCCGCTGGCGTCGGTGGCGACGGATTTGACGGTCAGCCGGCCGAGGTTGACCTTCGGCCGATCGCCGGGCAAGGGCGTCACGGCGCTGTCGATCCGGTCGCCGGCCTGGGCCAGTTGCAGGTTGAAGTCGAAGGCCACCCCGCCCGCCGCCACGCGCTGGCGCAAGTCGTCGAACAGGAAGTCGGCCCCCTTGGCCTTGGCTTCCTCGTCGGTCAGGCTCTGCGTGCCGCCGACCGGCTCGAACATCCACTTGCCGAACTGCTTGCGGCCCTGGGCGTTGACGAATCCGAAACCGTGCACGCCCCAGTAGTTCACCTTGCCAAAACTGGCCGGCACCGGCTGGCTGGCAAAGTGCTTGCCCTGCAGCAGCACCTCGGGGTGGGCGTCGGCAAAGGCCTTGACCTTGTCGGGGTTCGGCCTTTTGGTGTCGGGGTCTGGCGTGATCGACTCCAGGCGGCCCAGAAATTGTTCGGGCGTTGCGGCGCCGAAGACCGGGGCGGAGATGTTGCCCATCTGCCAGGTTTCACCCCCCGGCAGGTCGAACTGCAGCGCCATGTTGCGCTGGCTGCGGGCGTTGTCTGGCGCCTTCGGGTTGCCCCCGCCCACCGAGAACCGGACGATCACCGGCACCGGCTGGCCGCTGAAGGCCGATGCGCGGGACAAGGCACGGCCTTCGGCACTGCCGACAAACTCGCCGACGGCGCACACGCCCTTGGCGCCGGATCGTCGGAAGCCCTCGAACTTGCCGCCTGCGCGCTCGAAGGTGTCGACCATCTTGCTCGGGTCGACCTGCGCCAGGGCCGGTGTGCTCAGGGCGGTGGTTGTCAGGGCGGCGCAGGCGAGCAAGAGGCCTTGCTGGAGGCGGGGTGTGGTCATGGAATCATCCTTGAATGAGGGGCTGAGCGGCTGATACGGCCGCAGCCTGTGAAGACGCCCGCATCGGTCGGCCGGGCGCCGCAGAACTTACAAGATCTGCGCGAAAGCGCGGACCAAAAAACCCGCACCGTCCTGTCCGGCTGCCTTATCCTGGTCTGATGAACCTCTGCAGACTCGACGGCACACGGGTGTTGATCACCCAGGCACAAGACTTCATGGGCCCGGCGCTCACCGAAGTGTTTACCCGCCTGGGCGCCACCGTGATTGGCGACACCCGCCCGCTCGACGACCCGGCGGCCAGTGCAGCCGCAGTGGCCGCAGCCGGCCACATCGACACCCTGCTGCTGCACCTGGCCATCCCGGCGCCGTCGACCCCCGCGCAGGACATCGGCGACGACGAATGGCGAAGCTGCTTTGCCCACATGGTCGACCCGCTGCCGCGCCTGGTGGCCGCCGTGCTGCCGCAGATGCTGGCGCGCAAGGCCGGCCGCATCCTGCTGATGGGCAGCGCCGCCGCGCTGCGCGGGCAAAAGCGCACCGGCAGCTACAGCGCCGCACGCGGCGCGCAACTGGCCTACATGCAGGCGGTGGCGCTGGAGCTGGCGCCGCACAACATCCAGTTCAACGCCATCGCGCAGAACCTGGTCGAAAACCCCACCTACTTTCCGCCCGAGGTGCAGGCCAACCCGCGCTTTCAAGAACGCATCAAGCGCGAGGTGCCGCTGGGCCGGTTGGTATCGGCCGAAGAAGACGCCCTGTTCGCCGCCTACCTGTGCAGCCCGGCGGCTGCGTGCTTCGTGGGGCAGGTGTTTCCCGTCAGTGGCGGCTGGGCGATGCGCTGACCCGGCGGCCATGGCCCTGCCCGCCTTCGATCCGGCACACACCGTGCGGCTGACCGTGCGCCCGGTGCAGCCCGGCGATCTGTCCGACCTGCTCGCCGTCAATGGCGACGATGCCGTCACGCACTTCTTGCCCTATGCCAGTTGGGCCTCGCTGGACGACGGCACCGCCTGGCTGGCCCGCATGCAGGCGCTGGCCGCAGGCGGCACGGGCACACAACTGGTGATCGAGCAACGCGCCGACCACCGCGTGATCGGCGCTGTGCTGCTGTTCAACTTCAACGAAGGCAGCGCCCGCACCGAGCTGGGCTATGTGCTGGGCCGCGCCCATTGGCGCCAGGGCCTGGCACGCGAGGCCATCACGGCGGTGTGCGACCGGGCCTTCGGCGCCCTGGGCATCCGCCGCATCGAGGCCGAGGTGCACCCCGACAACGCCGCGTCCAACAACCTGCTACAACGCATCGGCTTCGTGCACGAAGGCCGGGCGCGCCAGCGCTGGGTGGCCAAGGGCGCAACCTACGACACGCAGTTGTATGGGTGTTTGGCCAGTGAGTGGCAGCCCGGCATCGGCGGCACCGTCGCGGCCTGAGGTACGCGCTGCCGACAGGGCGTCTGACCCGCAGCCGTCGAAGGTGCGGGGTCAGCCTCACCGGAAGGGGCTTGAGCGCCTTGGCCTGGCCGTCGGGGCCTGAAACCGAGCCACATCAAAACCCTGGCGCTGCGCCCGCAACGGATCGCCATCGATGCGCTCGGCCAAGCTCAGGATGTCGCGCGGCGCCACACCCGTCCGCAAAAAGTGCGCTTGCCAGCCGTCGACGACCTCAATGACAGTGGCCACTTCGGCCGCCGCTTCAGCGGGCAACAGGCCGAAGGCGTCGCACTGCGACATTGCATTGTCCAGCGTCGATTCGCGGCCCTGGGCACCGCAGATGAACTCTTGATGGCCCTGCCCTGAGTTGGTCGGCAGCACGTCATAGGCCGGTGCCAACTTCAGGCGGCCGTGCTCGAAGGGGCTGACCACCATCAGGGCGTGGTTCTTCTCGTGGTCGTCGGTGTTGTCGATCAAGATGTTGAAGACCATGCGGCGGAAAAGCTCGCGGGCATCGCGCTGGTGCGTGCCGCCTTTGGTGATGCCGACCCGGCGCAGCAAACGCGCCAGCTCGGGGTATCCCATGACGGGTTCGGTACCGGAGGCCGTGGCCGCACGGATGGCGGTGCCGGCTGAAATGCAGTGGATCCGCTGGCTGCCTTCACGGTCGAAGCGCCGCACGGCGATGGCGTTTGCACCGGCCAGGGCGATGGGCTGCGTCTGCGCCACGGTGATGCCCGCGCGCCGGGCCAGCGTCATCGTGGCGTGCTCGATCAGCGGCGTGTCGACCGGCTCGTTGTTGAAAAACTTGATGACCCACTGTGCACCATCGATGTCGATCAGTGCCTTGGGTTTGGCACCGCCCAACGGGCTGCGACCACCGGCGATGATCTTGGCTTCCAAGGCCGTGAGGGGCTCAGCGGCTTCGATCTTGGCCACCACCTCGCTCAGTTGCTGCGCCTGCGCCAGCCTGGGCAGCGGGCCACCAGTTCGGGGGCTGTATCTGCTGGCTGACGTGGAGACACCCAGCGCACCAAACCGGTCGTCGCCCGCAAAGTACAGGTACTCCATCAATGACAGGCGCTGGGGCTTGTCCACAAAGCGGATCACCTTATCGCCCCAACGGTCGGGCCGCGCATCGTCCACCGCGCCCACGGCACGCTGCGAATCGGCGCCCAGGCGCCCGGGCGGCAGAAATTCGGTGTCGATGAGCGGCAGGTCTTCGCTCAGCGCAAAGCCACTGGCCAACCACGCGGGGCCATAGTGCACAGACACCCCCTTGCCGGCAGAAACCAACCGCAAGGCACCCACATGGCGCGGCGTGGCCGGGTCGGCCAGATACCAAAGGTGCAGGTCGTCCAGGCGCATTTCGGGGCGCGCTCAGGAACGTGGCTTGCCACCGCTCGAAGCGGCGTCCAGGCGCTTGTCGGCAGAGGCCTGTGCCCGTGCACGGCCCAGGGCCACGGCTGCACGAACATCCATCTCAAGTGCGCCCTGGTCATGCTCGGGTGCGGCCAACTGGCCGAGCGCACCGTCGCGCTGGATCAGCCACAGCGCCGTGGCGACGATGCCGATGCCCACCGCCGGGTCACCAGCCTCCAGCCTTTGCAACGTAGGCACCGACACGCCCATGCGCTGCGCCCAGGTCTTCAACGATTCCTTGCGGCGCAAGCGCGCAACCGCCAGGTCAGCACCCAGCGTGCCGATGGCAGCTGCGGTGGCGGGCGGAAGCTGCAGAAGTGCGCGGGCGGTCTTGGGCATAAACATAGAGTTTATCAAAAAGCCCACTTTATACAATATTAATGTTTACTTTCAGCCTGAAGCGTATCGGCTGCGGCACGGCACAACAGGCCCGTGCTTGGCATCTTGCCCAGTCAGCCCCTCATAATCTGACCATACTGGTCAGATTGGGGACGCCCCATGCAGACATGGCAAATGCAAGAAGCCAAGGCCCGTTTGTCGGAAGTGGTGAAGCGCGCTGAAGTGGACGGCCCGCAAGACATCACCCTACACGGCAGGTCGGTGGCGGTGGTGTTGTCACGCGCCGCGTTCGAGCGCTTGTCGGGCCAGGGCGTATCGGTGGTCGATTTCATGCAGGCATCGCCCCTGGCCGGGCTGGACGATGAACTGGTGTTCGAGCGCGATACCAGCCTCACCCGCGACGTGCCCCTGTGAGCTACCTGCTCGATACCCACGTGCTGTCTGAACTGCGCCGCAAGGCGCCCGATGCCGCCGTGCTGCAGTGGTTTGCACAACGGCCGGCCGGCACGCTGTACCTCAGCGTGCTTACGCTGGGCGAAATCCGCAAGGGCATCGACGCCCTGCAAGACAGGACCCGCCGACTGAACCTGCTCGATTGGCTGGAGACCGCGCTCCCCGCCTTTTTTGCCGGCCGCATCCTGCCCATCGACGCCGCAGTGGCCGACCGCTGGGGCCGTTTGGTGGCCCAGACTGGCTGGCCCTTGCCCGCGATCGACAGCTTGCTGGCAGCCACCGCCGCGCAACATGGCCTGATCCTGGTGACCCGCAATGTCAAGGATGTCGAGGGCTTGGGGGTGCAGGTGCTCAACCCTTGGGCACCACCCATCGGCTGAATGCACCTCCCCCCGCAAACCAGGGGGGGGGTACCGCGCTGCCCTTTCCCCACACCACATAGGGGGTGCTCACGCCATCACGGCTTGGCTGTGAATTGGAACGTCAATCCGCAGGTGATCGGCGCGGGGCCGCCCTTCAATCGGCCGGCGCCAGTGCCATCAAGGCCGGCGCCCACTCGGCCGTCATCACCCCCTGCTGCAGGCCACCCCCCGGTGCGGCGCTGATCAGCATCGGCACGCCTTGTCGGGCAGCGGCCGCGTGGCGCTGCCAGGTGTGCAGGCCGCGCAGCCATTCGCTCTGGAAGGTGGCGCCTGACTTCATCTCCACCGGCCACAGTTCACCCGCGCGTTCGATCAGTAGGTCCACTTCATTGCCGGTGTTGTCGCGCCAGAAGTACATGGCATTGGCCACGCCCTGGTGGCGGCAGTACTTGAGGTATTCCAGCACCAGCATGTTCTCGAACAGGGCACCGCGCATGGGGTGAACCTGCAGGGTGCGCGCATCGCTGATGCCCAGCAGCCAGGCGGCCAGCCCGGTGTCGTGAAAGTAGAGCTTGGGCGTCTTGACCAGGCGCTTGCCGAAGTTGACGTGGTACGACGGCAGGCGAAACGCGATGTAGCTGGCTTCGAGCACTGCCAGCCAATCACGGGCGGTGGTCTGGGCCACGCCCAGATCATGGGCCAGGGCGTTGAGGTTGAGCAATTGGCCGGTACGCGCAGCCACCATGCGCACGAAGCGCTGAAACTGCATCAGGTCAGCCACTCGCCTGATCTGCCGAACGTCCCGCTCCACATAGCTGGCCAGGTAGCTGGCCAGCCAATCGGCGGCGGCCACTGGCCGCTGCCACAGCGCGGGGTAGGCGCCGCGCAGCAGCCAGTCGTCCAGCGAGGTGGCCCGCCGGGTGGCCAACGGCAGTTCGTGCCACGACAGCGGGAGCAGCTCAAGAAAGCCTGCCCGCCCGGCCAGGCTCTGGCCGACATGGGCCAACAGCAGCAGGTTCTGCGACCCGGTCAGCACCCAGCGGCGCTGAGCCCCGGGCGCATCCACCACCGTCTGCAGATAGGACAGCAAGGCGGGGGCGCGCTGCACCTCGTCAAGCACGGCGCCTTCAGGGTAGGCCGCCAGAAAGCCGCGGCCATCGGCCAATGCCCGCTCGCGCACGTCGGGGTCTTCGAGCGAGCAGTAGGGCAGATCGGCGAAGGCTGAACGCACCAGCGTGGTCTTGCCCGACTGGCGCGGCCCGGTGACCACCACTACGGCAAAGCCCTGCGCCAGGCGCAACAAGCGGGCATGGGCAGATCGGTGCAGCATGTCGTTTGGCTATTTCAGTTTTAAAAGCTGAAATTGTAAAAAATCAGTCCAAACAAACCAAGCTCAGCGCTGCGGCATGTCCCGCGCCCCATAACCCAGGCTGACCGTCGCATCCTCGGGGATGGGCGGCATCTGCGCGTTCCAGTCGGCCCAGGCCTGGCGCAGGTTGGCCAGGCGCTCGGGCTGGCGGGTGGCGTGGTTGGCACGCTCACGCTCGTCGGCGGGGATGTTGAACAGGTACTCGTGGCCGTCCACTTGCAGGTACTTCCAGTCGCCTTGCCGATACGCGCGCTGACCCCGGTGCAGCATGCGCCAGGCCATGGGCCGCTCAAACGTGGCGTTGGGATCGTGCAGCACCGGCAGCAGGCTGATGCCGTCCAGCGGGTAGCCAGGGTCGGCGGCCACACCCGCGGCGGCCAGCATGGTGGCGCTCCAGTCCATGGTCAGGCAGTGCTGGGCGCTGGTGCGCCCGGGGGCGATCACCGCCGGCCAGTGGGCGATCCAGGGCACGCGGATGCCGCCTTCGGTCAAATCCATCTTGCCGCCCACCAGCGGCCAGTTGTCTGAAAAACGCTCGCCGCCGTTGTCGCTGGTGAAGACCACCAGCGTGTCGCGCGCCACCCCCGCCTGGCGCAGCGCGGCCATCACCCGGCCGATGCCTTCGTCCATGTGGTGGATCATGCGGCGGTAGCTGTGGATGTTGCCGCCGTGAAGGTGGAAGAGGTTGTGCTTCACCTCTTGCGCCAGGGCCTCGTCGTCGCGCGTTTCCCAGGGCCAATGCGGCGCGGTGTAGTGCAGGCTCAAGAAGAACGGGTTGTCGTCGGCCACCGAACCGCCCGCCACCTCGCCGATCCAGCCCACGGCGCGGTCGGTGATCAGGTCGGTCAGGTAGCCCTCTTGCTGGTGCTCGGCTTCGCCCAGCCACAGGTCGTGCGTGCCACGGCTGTCGCAGTGGGTGAAGTAGTCCACCCCGCCCGACATCGGCCCGAAGAAGCGGTCGTAGCCCGAGCGCAGTGGGCTGAAGTGCGGCGGGTAGCCCAGGTGCCATTTGCCGATCAGCGCGGTGCGGTAGCCGGCGCCTTTCAGCAAGGATGGCAACGTGGGGTGCTCGGGCGGCAGGCCCAGGATGGCGCTGCCCCGGCTCCTGCTGTTGATGGGCTCGTCGGCCGCGCCGCGCAGGCGGTATTGCCAGCGCGCCGTCATCAGCGCAAAGCGGGTGGGCGAGCACACCGGCGAGTTGCTGTAGCCCTGGGTGAGCTTCAGCCCGTTGGCGGCCAGGCCGTCGAGCACCGGCGAGACGGCACCGAACTCGGCCTCACGCCCGCCGTAGCAGCCCAGGTCGGCATAGCCCAGGTCGTCGGCAACGATGAAGATGATGTTGGGGCGCTTAGTCGTCATGTGGTGCTTCCATGGCCGCAAAGGTGGATGCAAGCCAACAGACGCCGTGGAACCGGCTCTGCCGGGCCACCGGCGGCGCCTCCTTGAGGGGGAGCGCCGCAGGCGCTGCGGGGGTGGGACACGTCAATCGGCTTGGAAGCCGGAGGCCTTGACGGGCTTGGCCCACTTGGCCAGGTCGGCGCGCTGCACTGCCAGCAGTTGCTCGGGCGTGCTGGCGATGGGCTCCAGCCCCAGGCTGCTCAAACGCTGGGCGAAGGCGGCGTCCTTCATCGCCGTCTGCACCGCCAGGCTGATGCGCTGGGCCTGCGCTGCGGGCAGGCCGCCGGGGCCGTACATCGCAAACCAGGCGCTGGCGTCCATCGCCAGACCCTGC
>JANOAQ010000712.1:0-4253 GCA_031411195.1 Burkholderiaceae bacterium
AAGGCCGCCTTCAAGGGCGAATGAAATGAGCACTGCGCAAGACGCGGCCGGCGGCCAGCCGGTGGGCTACCAGGTGGCGGCGGTCGAGGGCTGGATCGCCCGGCACATCCCCAGCCTGACGCTGCCGCTGACCTGGACGCGCCTGGAGGGCGGCCACTCCAACCTGACTTACCTGATCGAAGACGCCGCCGGCCAGCGCGCCGTGATCCGCCGCCCGCCCATGGGCGAGCTGCTGCCCAAGGCCCACGACATGGCCCGTGAATGGGCCTTGATCAGCGCGCTGGGCGCCACGCCCGTGCCGGTGCCCAAGGCCTACGGCTTCTGCGAAGACAAGGCTGTCACCGGCACGCAGTTCTATGTGATGGGCCACGTCGACGGCCACCCGCTCTACAGCGCCGACGACGCGCGCCGCTGGGCGCCCGAGCACCTGCGCACCACGCTGGGCCATTCCTTCATCGACGTGCTGGCCGACCTGCATGCCGTCGACCCCGACACGGTGGGCCTGGCCGACCTGGGCAAGAAGGACGACTACATCGGCCGCCAGCTCAAGACCTGGTACCGCTCGTGGAACGCGTCGATCGAAGGCGCCGAGCTCGACGACCCGCGCGCCCATGCGTTGCAAAAGTATTTTCTGGACCACACGCCCGAGCAGGGCCCCGCCCGCGTGGTGCATGGCGACTACGGCCTGCACAACACCCTGGTGGGCGCCGATGGCCGCATCGCGGCGGTGGTCGATTGGGAAATCAGCACCCTGGGTGACCCGCTGGCCGACCTGGCCTATGCGCTCAACCAGTGGGCCGAGCCGGATGATCCGCCGCCGGTGCGCGCCGTGCCGCCCACCTCGCTGCCAGGCTTTCCCAGCCGCGCCGCGCTGGCCGACCGTTATGCCCAGCGCACCGGGCGCGACCTGTCCAAGCTGGACTTCTACATCGGCTTCAACCGCTGGAAAACCGCCGCCATCGTGCACGGCGTGTACGCCCGCTACCTGGAGGGCAAGAAGAGCACCGAAGGGGTTGATCTGGAAGGCTTGAAGCGCGGCATCCTGCAGGCGCTGACCCAGGCCGAAGCGGCGGTCAACCGGCTGGAGCAGCGGGCTTGATCAGCAGCCGCCGCACGGCCTCAGCCGCCTTGGCGGCGCTTCATCTGGGCCATCACCTCGCCATCGGCCCGGTACGAAAAACAGGTGTCGACCAGCGCGTCGATCTTCCACACCCGCACCGGCGGGGCATCCCCCGGCTGGCGCGGCGCGTAGGCATCGGATGCAAAGGCCTGCACGGCGGCAGCGGACAGCACATCGAGCATCGCCAGGATGTGGGTGCAGCCTTCGGTGCCGCCCAGAAGTTCACGCACTGCCTTGCGAAAGCCCCGGCCCACCGACAGCCCCAGCAGGCGCTGAAAGTTCGGATTCACGCCGATGCAGGTGTTGTAGGGCGTGCTGGGCATGGCCGAGACCAGGGCCACGATATGGCGGCTGCGGTCCAGCGTGACGCGCATCTGCATGTTGTGCAGGGCCGAGCCGGCCTCGCAGTGGCCGCGAAACGCGTTGTCGTAGGCAAAGGGGCGGGTGTCGATGAAGCGCGCGTCGATGTCGACCAGCCCGTCGTGGCGGCGAAAGCTGCGGCACACGATGCTGCGGGTCTGGATCGCCTCGCGCGCTTCGGGTTCGGGCAGCACCCAGCCCTCGTCGAGGGCACTGTGGGTTGTTTCGCCGGGCGCAAGCATGGGGGTCTCCTGAAGGGCGGCGCATCGTCGCACATGGTTGCGCGGGCGCTGTCACCCACGCGCCTGCCAACACGGGCGCATGTGCATGCTTGACGCCAACGATCCCTACAGCCGGCCCTTCGCCGGCCTGAAGGTGCTCGACTGCGCCAGCTACATCGCCGCGCCGGCCGCCGCCCTGCTTATGGCCGACTTCGGTGCCGATGTCATCAAGATCGAGCCGCCCGATGGCGACCCGCACCGTGGCCTGTACAAGCTGTTCGGCATCGCCGATCTGCCGGGCAACTTTGTCTGGGACTTCAGCGCCCGCAACAAGCGCAGCCTGGCCATCGACCTGAAGCACCCCGACGGCCAGGCCGTGCTGCACCGCCTGGTGGCGCAGGCCGATGTGTTCATCACCAACCTGCCGCTGCCGGTGCGCCAGCGGCTGGGCATCGATGCCGAGCGGCTGCGCGCGCTCAACCCTCGGCTGGTCTACGCGTCGATGACGGCCTATGGCGAAACCGGGCCCGAGGCCACCAAGACCGGCTTCGACGTCACCGCCTACTGGGCCCGCCCGGGCCTGATGGACCTGGTGCGCGCCGACCACACCGCGCCGCCCACCCGCCCCGTGGCCGGCATGGGCGACCACCCCAGCGCCGCCGCGTTGTTTGGCGGCATCGCCATGGCGCTGTACCGGCGCGAGCGCACGGGGCAGGGCGGTGTGATCAGCAGCTCGCTGCTGGGCAACGGCCTGTGGTCCAACGCCATCCAGGTGCAGGGCCAGTTGGCCGGCGTCAAGTTTCCGCGCCGCGACGGCCGCCAGGCCGCGCCCAACCCGCTGAGCAATATCTACCGCTGCGCCGACGGCCGCTGGCTGAGCCTGGTGGTGCTGAACGAAGCGCGCCAGATGCCTGCGTTGCTGGCCCTGCTGGGCCTGGCCCACCTGGCCGACGACCCGCGCCTGGCCACCACTGAAATGCGCGAAGCCCACAAAGAGGACTTGATCGCCCTGTTCGATGCGGGCTTCCAGCGCTACACCCTGGCCGCCTGGCGCCCGCTGCTGGACAAGGCGGGCATCACCTTCGGCGTGGTGGGCACGCTGGCGGATATCGACGCCGATGTGCAGATGCGCGAAGGTGGCCACCTGGTGCCCGGCGCCGCGCCGCTGGGCCGCACCGTGGCCAGCCCGCTGCACCTGGACGGCGCACCGCATCGCCCGCCGGGCCCCGCACCGGCCCTGGGCCAGCACAGCGCCGAACTGCTGCGCGAGGCCGGCCTGCCCGAAACCGAGATCCAGCGGCTGATCGACCAGGGCGTGGTCATCGGCCAGGAACCATTGCCCAACCCGAACCCAACCGCCCCGGAGACCGCGCCATGACCTATGCCAACGGCCGCTTGATCCACGATGCCGACAGCCACCTGATGGAGCTGGACGATTGCCTGGACGCGCACTTCCAGCCTGGCCTGCTGGCCGCCTTCCATGCCAGCGCGGGTTACCAGAACCACCTGCAACGCAACCTGCGCCCCGGACGATCACACGAAGCGCATGCCGATGCGGCCTTTCGCGCCGGGGTCGATGCCAACCTGCTGCTGCGCAAGAACTACGAAGCCCACGGTGCCTTCATCCGTGAAGACCGCCCGCATGTGATCGACCAGCTCGGCTTTGCCAGCCAGCTGGTCTTCACCACCTTCTGCCTTGGCAACTTCGGCTTCGACCAGGGCAGCGACCTGGCCCTGTGCTACGCCGCCGCCGACGCCCACAACCGCATGATGAGCCACTTCTGCAGCGTGGACGAGCGCCTGCTGGCCACCGCCTACGTGCCGCTGGAAGACTTCGAGCGCGCCGCCGCCAGCGCAGCCCTGGCCATCCGGCTGGGCGCCAAGGCGCTGATGGTGCCGTCCAAGTGCCCGCAGCGGCACAGCCCCAGCCATGTGGCACTCGATGCGGTGTGGGCCCAGGCGCAGGAGGCCGGCTTGCCGGTGCTGTTCCACGTGGGTGGTGAAGAAAAGATGAACCCGGTCTACAAGGACAACGGCCTGCCCGCTGTGCCCGACTTCCACGGCGGCGACGACAACTTCACCGCCGTCAGCTACATGCCCATCCCCAACGCGGTGATGCAGACCCTGGCCACGCTGATCTTCGACGGCGTATTCGACCGTTTTCCACACCTGAAGTGGGGCGCCATCGAGCTGGGCGCGGCCTGGGTGCCGGGCTGGATGCGCGCCATGGATTCGGCCGCGCACGCCTTCATGCGCAACGAGACGCGGCTGCAAAAGCTGTCGGCCAAGCCCAGCGAGATCGTGCAGCGCCAGTTGCGCGTCACGCCCTACCCGCATGAAGACGCGGGCTGGATCGTGGCCAATGCGGGCGACCAGGTGGCGCTGTTCTCGTCCGACTACCCGCATGTGGAAGGCGGCCGTGCGCCGCTGAAGCGCTTTGACGAATCATTGGCCAACACACCCGATGCGGCACGCCAGTGCTTCTATGCCGACAACTTCATCGACCTGATGGGCGCGGGCCTGGCGCAGCACCTGCGCCGGCCCCGGCACCT
>JANOAQ010000713.1:0-2320 GCA_031411195.1 Burkholderiaceae bacterium
CAGGCGGGCGCCATCGAAGTCCTGCCGCAGCCCCTGGCTGCGCGCGATCTGCGTGTGCAGGATCAGGGCGTCGTCGCCAGTGGCGTCGGCCAGCGCGGCCCGAAAGCGCTGCTCGCTCAGCTCGGGGCGGGCAAAGTCCCACAGCGGCGCCAGGTCGATGGCCTGGGCCGGCCGGGCCCAGAGCACCATGCAGATACAGAAGGCGGCGAGGGCGCGCATGCCGCCATTCTGCAGTGGCCTACCAGCGCAGGCGTTGGGCGTGCTCGAGGGTGTATTCGGCGATCGGGCCGAGGTGCTCGCCCGGCTGGGCCAGCAGGGCGGCGTCCTGCACGTACACAAAGGCCGCGTGCCGACTCTGGGCCGGATCGTTCAGCGCCGTCACCTGGATCTCGATGCGGCGGTAGCCGCCGGGTTCGTCCACGCGCTCCAGCCGGTCCATGGCCGCCAGGTCGGCCTCGGACACCACGAACAGCTGGCCCACCACCTGGTGGCCGGTGCCCTGGGCGGGCAGCAGGCAGGGCAACTGGCCGTTGTAGAGCCAGAACTCGTGCCGCTCGGCCGTGCGGTAGGTGCCTGCGACGCGGCGGCCATGGTTGAAGTGGAAGTTCGGAAACCCTTCCTTGAGCGAGCCGTAAACGAAGAGTTTGTTCATGGTGATGTGGGCCGTGACTGGACCGTGGGGTGGGGCCCGGCCCGCGCGGCCATGACCAAAGCCGCAATGTGTTGACCAGCCTGCTCCGCGCTCAGTGCATCCAACCCGATGCAGGTGCTGGCCTCGCGCAGGAAGGGCGCGGCCGCGTCGTATTCCGTGTACAGGCGCTGCAGCAAGGCCGGCACCTTGCTGGCCACCCGACCTGGATCGCTGTCGGCCATGACCCGGGCGTGGACGGTCTCGTAGCGGGCATGCAGACTGACAAACACTGCCTCGTGCTGCGCCTGGGGGGCGTCGACGATGTCGGCCAGTTCGTCGGGCGTGTGCACGCCACCTTCGACGATGACCACATCGGACGCGTCTGCAAAGCAGTGGCTTGCCATCACGGCGGCGCATCGCCGGGTGGCGCGCCAGATGTCAGGGTCGTCGAAGCCCTCGCGCTGACGCAGCATGCCGTAGACCAGATCCAGGTCTATCCAGGCCACCGACAGGCCGTACAGCCGCAGTTGCTTGGCCGTGGTGTTTGCCGAAGTGCTCTTGCCCACGCCGACAGTGCCCGTCAGCACCAGCAGCACCGGGCGTGCGCCACCGTTCTGCGCAGAATCGTCGATGGAGCTGGTGGGCGTCGGATCAAAGCGCTGGTTCATGCCGCCGATTGTGCGCACCTGGCGCAGATGAAGGTCAGCCTGTCATACGGGCCAAAGCAGATCAGCCAGCTTGCGCCGGTGGTGGGCCGCATCGCCAAACCAGGCCTGCAGCCACACGCCTCGGCGCAGGTAGAGCTGGGCGTCGCAGTCGTAGGTGAAGCCGAAGCCACCGTGGAACTGCACCGCCCGGTCGCCGGCAAACACCAGGCCGTCGCCGGCCTCGACCTGGGCCATGCGCAGCGCAACCTCGGCGTCGTCACCCTCGTTGAGCAGGGTGGCCGCATGGGCCACGTGCGAGCGGGCACGTTCCAGGCTGTTCAGGATGTCGGCGCTGGGGTGCTTCAGGCCCTGGTAGCTGCCGATCTTGCGGCCGAAGGTGGTGCGGGTGTTGAGGTAGTCGACGATGACGTCCAGCGCGCCGGCCATGCCGCCCGCGCACTCGGCGCTGATCAGCAGCCAGGCGGCGGTGCGCATGGCGGCCAGCGCGGCCAGGGCCGCGGTGCCGGTGATCAGGGCGTCGACTGGCACCGTCAGGCCGTCCAGCACCAGGCGGTAGGCGCGGCGGGTTTCGTCGATCACGGTTTCACGTTGCAGGGCGCCTGGGGCCAGGCCGGCGGTGGGCAGCACGGCCAGGGCCGGTGCACCATCCAGCAGCACCGACACCAGCACCACGCCCGCCACGGCCGCGTCGGTCACCAGCGTCTTGGTGCCGTGCAGCGTGGCGGTGCCGCCGGCCACGGTGGCGCTGCTTTGTGGCTGCGCCAGGTCCCAGTGGCCTTCTTCTTCAAACAGCGCCACCGTGCCCACGGTGCCCTGGGCCAGTGCCGGCAGCCAGCGCGCCTGCTGCGCGGCGCTGCCGCCGGCCACCAGGCCCTGGATGCACAACTGCGTGCTGGTGAAGGGCGTGGCCAGCAGGTGCCGGCCCATGGGCTCGGCAATCACCGCCAGGTGACCCACCGGCAGGCCGCTGCCGCCATGGGCTTCAGGCACGGCCAGGCCGGTCCAGCCCATCTGCACGATG
>JANOAQ010000714.1:0-3495 GCA_031411195.1 Burkholderiaceae bacterium
GGCGGCAGTGCGGGGTCCCCGCCGCTGCTGCCTTTGCACGATGGGCAGGTGCCGCTGATCCGGTCCAAGCCCAGCCTGAGCGCGCGGCTGGAGAACGTGATGACCACCGTTCTGGCCAGTGT
This sequence comes from Burkholderiaceae bacterium, assembly GCA_031411195.1. Taxonomy (GTDB): domain Bacteria; phylum Pseudomonadota; class Gammaproteobacteria; order Burkholderiales; family Burkholderiaceae_C; genus Pseudaquabacterium. The sequence goes on from JANOAQ010000714.1 coordinate 123, forward strand.
GGAGCGCACTTCAAGCAGCCTGAATACCTTGCTGGACGCCGACAACCTGGTCACGCTCAAGCGCAGCCTGGCCGATGGCTCGGCGCTCTTGCAGACGCTGGCCGAGCAGCGCGGCCAGTTGGCTGCGGGCATCACCGACCTGGCCACGACCGCGCGCCACACAGCACGTGCCAGTGCCCAGTTGGAGCCGGTGGTGGCCGCAGCCGGCCCGGCCCTCGACCGGGTGGCGCCAGCCCTGGCGCGGGTGGAGTCCGCCGCTGCCGCTGTCGACCGCATGGCCCAGGCCGCCACACTGGCCAGCACCCGGGCCGGCCAGGCGGCCGAAGCGGCGCTGGGCGGGGTGCAGCAACTGCGCACCGACACCCTGCCGGGGCTGGACCGCCTGGTGGCCGAGATGGGACCGCTGGCCAACTCGATGCGCCAACTCAGCGATCAATTGCGCACGCAACCCAGCAGCCTGCTGGTGGGCGGTGCCGTGCGGCCACCCGGGCCGGGCGAAGGAGCCTCACCATGATCTGCCGACATTTCCCGGACTCGCTTCGGTCGGGCCGTCTGGGGGCCGCAGCGGCCACCACGCTGGTCCTGGCCCTGTTGACCGGCTGCGGCGCCAGCTTGTTGCCCAAGCCGGCACCGGCACCGGCCCTCTACGGTCTGGATGACGGCGCCAGCGTGCTCGGTCGCGCCCCTGCGCCGCCAGGTGCGGCCAGCCTGCTGGTGAACCAGCCACGTGCAGCCTCCGGCCTGGACACGCGCCTGATGGCCTACCAGCGCCAGCCCCAGCGCATCGAGTACTACACCGCCAGTGAGTGGCTGGACACCCCGGCCCGCCTGCTGGCGCCACTGCTGGTGCGCGCTATCGAAGGCAGCAATGCCTTTGGCGTGGTGCTGCTGGCACCGGCGGCGGCCAATGCGCGCTGGCGGCTCGACACCGAGATCCTGCGCTTGCAGCAGAACTTCGGTGCCGGCCCCAGCCAGGTTCGCATGACCTTGCGGGCCGTGCTGGTCGACACCCAGAGCCGCACCGTATTCGCCACGCGTGAGTTCGATGCCAGCCTGCCCGCCACCAGCGACGATGCCGCCGGCGGCGCGGCCGCTGCCCAGCGGGCGGCCCTGCAACTGGCGCAGGCCTTGGCCGAGTTCTGCACCACGGCCACCAAGGAAGCGGCCACGCCGGGCGGCTGAGCGCACCGGGGCGCTCAGCGTAGAAAGGCTTTGACCGCCGCCACCGTGCGTGCCGGGTCTTCTTCCTGCGGCACGTGGCCCAGGTCGTCGAACACCTGCACCTGGGCGCCGGGGATGTCCCGGGCAAAGCGTTGCGCGGTGGCCGGCACGATGAGCTGGTCGCGCCCGCCCCACAGGATGAGCGTGGGCGCCGTCACGCCGGTCACCTTGGCCACGCCTTCACCGGAAGACCACTGCTGGGCACGTTGCACCAGGGCGGCGCGGTTGCCCTCGCGCAGGGTCAGCTCGTAGTAGCGGTCGACCACGGGCTCGGTGATCTTGGTCGGATCGCCGTACACGGCCACCAGGCCCTGCACGATGAGGGGGCGCGGCAGCAGATGCTCGGCGATGTGGCCCAGCACGGGCAGCCGGGCGATGCGCCAGCCCAGCGGGATGCTGGCGCCTTCAAGCGGGTAGCCGGCCGAATCCACCAGCACCAGTTGCGACACCCGCTGCGGCGCGGCGGCCGCCACCCGCCAGGCCACCTCGCCCCCCAGTGAATTGCCAGCAATCGCAAAGCGTGGCACGGCCAGCTTGTCGAGCACGTCCAGCACAAAGCGTGCGTACTCGGCGCCGGTGTAGGGGCGGCCGGCATAGGGCCCGGCAAACGGGCCGGTCAGGCCGAAGGCGGGCAGATCGAGGCTGATCACCCGGTGCTCGCCACGCAGCGCCTTGGCCAGCCTTCCCAGGTGTGCAGGCTGGCCGAAGTGCCGTGCAGCAGCACCAGGGGCGCCGGGTCGGTCTTGGGGCCTTCGTCGCGGTAGTGCACCAGCTGGCCCTGCAGATCGAGAAACTCCGACGGCGGCGGCGCCCAGCGCGCCACCAGGGTTTCGACCGGCCGATCGGGGGCGCGCACCAGCGGAATGGCCATGGCCGACAGCATCAGCACGATGCCGAAGACGCGCAGCAAGGTGCCTTTCATGCAGCGCCCCGCGCGGCGTTATCTGCGGTGTGCGCTGCGCCTGGCTCCGGCGCAGCCGCCTGCAGCGACGGCGCCAGCCCCGTGCGCCCGTCGAAGACGAAGCAGGTGCCCACCCAGCCGGGTGCTGCGCCGCCGGTGTCCTCGAAGTACTTCAGGATGCCGCCTTCGAGCTGGAAGCTGTGCGCCAGCCCCGCGTCGTGCATCGCCAGCGCGGCCTTTTCGCAGCGGATGCCGCCGGTGCAGTAGCTGACCACGGTGTGGCCGGCCAGGTCGGCCCGGTGCGCGGCCAGCGCGGCCGGGAAATCGCTGAACTGGCGCAGCCGCCAATCGACCGCGCCGGCAAAGGCGCCGGCGTCGACCTCGAAATCATTGCGCGTGTCCAGCAGCTTGAGCGGCCGGCCTTCGTCGCAGTGGCCCTGGCCGATCCAGCGCGCCAGCGTGGCGGCAGGCACCGCCGGCGCACGCCCGGCGGCCGGGCGCACGGTGGGCAGGTTCATGCGGATGATCTCGCGCTTGACCTTGACCTTCAGGCGCTTGAAGGGCTGAACGTCGCTCCAGCTGTCCTTGGTGGGCAGGCCGGCAAAACACGGGTCGGCGCGCAGCACGGCCAGCCAGGTGGCGATGCCCTCGGGTGCCCCGGCCAGGCACAGGTTGAGGCCTTCTTCGGCCAGCAGCACCGTGCCCTTCAGGCCCTGGGCCTGGGCCGCATCGAACAAGTGCTGGCGCCGCGCCGGCAGGTCGTCCAGCGGCACGAAGCGGTAGGTAGCGATGTTCAGGATGGGCGGGTTCACGGGTCGATTGTAAAAAAGACCCGTCCCTACAATCGAAGCCATGCACCATCTGCCCTTCGTCCACCTGCGTACCCACACCGAATACTCCGTCGTCGACGGCACCCTGCGGGTGGACGAGGTGGCCGCCGCCGCGTGCGCCGACACCCAGCCGGCCCTGGCCATCACCGACCTTTGCAACCTGTTTGGTGCGGTCAAGTTCTACAAGGCCTGCCGGGGCAAGGGCGTCAAACCGATCATCGGCGCCGATGTCTTCATGGAGCCCGAGCCGGCGATGAGCGGCAGCGCCACCACCGCCAGCCGCCTGCTGCTGCTGGTGCAGAACCGCCAGGGCTACCTGAACCTGTGCGAGTTGCTGGCACGCGGCTGGGTGCTCAACGCCCAACGTGCCCAGGCCTGGATCAAGTGGGATTGGCTGGCCGAGCTGGGTGGCGGGCTGATC
>JANOAQ010000715.1:0-4958 GCA_031411195.1 Burkholderiaceae bacterium
TGATGCTTGTCACGCCGATTGCCCACCCCGGACCCAGGGGACGGCGACACCTTCCGGGCCGCGCTGCGGACGTGGCTGGCCCGAAATCGGCCGCCGCTGGCCTTAGCATGGCCGACGGCCGGCATCTGCACGGCGCCACAACCCGACCGCCCTGGAGGCAAACGCCATGATCCTTCGCCCTTTCAACAGGCTTTGCCCCTCGGCGCTGGCCCTCACCCTGGCCGCCAGCGTTGGCGTTCAGGCCCAGACCGCGCCGTCGCAATCCAGCGTAGACGCGCATGTGGCCGCCGCCAAGGCCGCGGCCGGCAGCGACCTGGGCAACTTGATGGGCCTGTGCCAGGCCGTGCCCGCCACCCGCGCCAGCGGTGACGCCATCACCAAGGTGGTGGCCCAGCAACTGGCCCGGCCGGCGCCGCCGCCGGGCAAGGCCTTCGACAACCTGGCCTATGTGGGCGGCGCCTGGGCCAGCGCCTGGGCGCTGGACACGAAAGACGGCATCCTGCTGATCGACGCGCTGAACAACGATGCCGAGGCGGCGCAGTTGATCGACGGCGGCCTCAAGCAATTGGGCATGGACCCGGCACGCATCAAGACCGTGCTGGTCACCCATGCCCACGGCGACCACTACGGTGGCGCCAGGCACCTGACCACGCAGTACACGCCGCGCTGGGTGATGAGCGAGATCGACTGGCGCCAGACCGAAGGCCAGCTTGAATTTGCCACCCCGCTGTGGGGCGCGCCGCCCAAGCGTGACGTGGCGGTGAACGATGGCGACACGGTCAGGCTGGGCGACGACATCGTCACCACGCTGCTCACGCCCGGCCACACCTTGGGCACCATCACCCCGATTTTCGAGGTGCGTGACAAGGGCCAGCGCCACCGCGCCATGGTGTGGGGCGGCACGGCCTTCAACTTCGGCCGCGATCTGCCCCGGCTCGATGCCTACATCGAAGCGACCCAGCGGCTGGCCCAGGTGGCACGCGCCCAGCAGATCGACGTGATGCTGTCCAACCACCCCGGCTACGACGGCACCGTCAAGAAACTGGAACTGCTGCGGGCCGGCAGCGCCGACAACCCCTTCGTCATCGGCACGCCGGCGGTACTGCGCGCCCTCACCGTGATGGGTGAGTGCGCCATGGCCCAGCGTGACCGATTCCTGATGACGCCATGACCCAGCCCATGCACACCCGTACCCACACCGACACCCATACCCGTACCTGCACCCAAACCCAAACCCAAACCCAAACCCAAACCCAAACCCCCGCCATTGCCTTTGCCTTTGCCATCGCCATCGCCACGCGCCGCCGTGTGCTGGCCTGGGCCGTCGTCCTGGGCGGCGCCTGGCTGGCCGGGCCGGCCTTGGCCGCCGAGCCGGCACTGCCGCGCGTGGCCATCGAAACGGCCCTGGGCCGCATCGTGGTCGAGTTGGAGACCAAGCGCGCGCCGCTGTCTGCCGCTGACTTTCTGCGTTATGTGGACAAGGGCCTGTACAACGGTGCGGGCTTCTACCGCAGCGTGCGGCGCGACAACGACCGGGGAACGCCCACGATCGAGGTTGTGCAGGGCGGTCTGCTCGACGACAGCCGAGCCCTGCCGCCGGTGGCGCACGAGCCCACCGGCCGCACCGGCCTGAAGCACCTGGACGGCAGCCTGTCGGTGGCGCGCAGTGCACCGGGCACGGGCGGCGGCGCGGCCTTCTTCATCTGCATCGGAGACCAGCCCGGATTGGACGAAGGCGCCCTGCGCAACCCGGACGGCCTGGGCTTTGCCGCCTTCGGCCGGGTGGTCAGCGGCATGGACGTGGTGCGCCGCATCCACGCCGCGCCCACCGACCCGGCCCAGGGCGGCGAGTACGTGCGCGATCAGCTGCTGGCCGACCCGGTGGCCATCCGCAAGGCGGCCCGCCTGCCCCGCTGAGCGCCCGCAAGGCCTTGTGGCCTTGCCGCCTTGGCGCCTGCGGGAGCGGGCAGCGGCTCAGATGGGCTCAGGGCTCAGCGCTCAGGGCTTGGCGCGTGGCGCCGAGGCAGCCACCGGCCCTGACCCCAGCCCCGGCGTGGGCGCCACGGCCGCTGCCGGCGGATCGGCCGCAGCAGCCGCCGGCAGCGGGGCGAGCAGGCGGCGCTCGACGCGTTCCACCTTGGGGTCGTCCCAGGCACCGGTGACGCTGAATTCGCGCGCGCTGGCTTGGCGCAGCGGTTCGCGCAGCAGCCATTGGCCCAGAAAGGCGCCCAGGCCCACGGCCGGATTCACGGCGGCATAGGCCAGCGAGGCGCTGCCGGTGTTCAGCTCGGGCACCACCACCACATGCAGGTTCTGGGTTTCCTGGGCGATGTCGGCACTGCCTTCCATCAATACCAGGGCCTGCAAGCCGCGCAGGCGCAAGTTGTCGGTGTGGGCCACGCCCCGGGCGATGCGCAGGTCGCCGGTGGCGTTGTCGAAGGCAAAGCCCTCCTGGAATACATCGCGGAAGTCCAGCAACAAGCGCCGAGGCAGGGCCTGCAGGCTCAGCACGCCCAGCAGGCGCGCAGCGCCGGGGTCAACTTTCAGGAACTGGCCGCCTTCCATGGCCAAGCTCAGCTTGCCGCCCAGGCTGGGCAGGTCCAGGCCCAACGGGGAGCCATCCCAGCCCAGCGTGCCCTGGATGCTGCCTTTGGCGCCCCGCACCACCCGGCCAAAGCCCAGGCGCTGCAGCAAGGCGCCGCCATCGGCAATGTCGAGCTTGAAGTCGAGCGCCATGCGACGGCGGTTGCTGCCGGCTGCGGCCTGCCAGCGACCGGTGGCACTGAGCCGGGCGTCGGGGTTGCTCAACTGCAGGCGGGTGAGTTGCCATTCGGCGCGCGCATTGCCGCCCTCACCGGCCGCCCGGTTGACGGCCTCGACAGCCAGCTTGCCCAGGCGGCGGCCGCGCAGCTCGAAGTCATCGATTTCGATGTCCAGTGCGGGCACGCTGGCGGGCGCCCGATTGAGCAGGCCGGCCATGGAGTCGGCCACCGTGTCGGCTTCGGCGGGCGGCAGTTGCAGCCGCACCAGCCGGGCCTTGATGCGGCCTTCGGTGCCGGGGCGTTGCGGCTCCCGGTAGTCCACCGTGCCGGCCGCCTGGTCGGCCACCAGGCGGGCTTGCCAGCCTTCTTCGCCCGGTGTGGCCTGGCGCTGCAGGTCGAGCACCACGCCGCTCAGGCGCCGGCCACCGGCCAGCAGTTCGGGCGTGCGGATCTGCACCGATTGCGGTATCGCCTGCAGGTCGTCGCTGCGGCTGCCGTTGCCCGCCTCGGCCTGCCAGGCGCCCAGATCGAGCCGGGGCAATACCAGCACCGCGCGGCCGCCGGCCACCGGCTCGGGCAGCGGCGCATCCCATGACCAGGCGCTGCGCAACTGGCGCAGGCTGCCGTCGGGGCCGGCCTCGGTCAACACGGCCGCCTTCAGGCCTCCCAGTTCCAGCCGCGTCCATTCGCGACTCGATTCGCGCGCACCGGCGCCAGCGCCGCTGCGCGCCTCGGGCGTGGCGCTCACCTTGAGGGCCATCACCGTGTCGGGTGCCTTGTGCAAGGGCGCGGGCAAATCGATGGCCAGGCCCTGCAGGTTGCTGGTGAGCTGCCATTCGAGCGCGCCGGGGGCGCCCACGCCCGGGCCAGCCAGTTGCAGCCGGTAAGCGGCCTGGCCCTGCAGGCGCTGGGCCAGGCGGGCCACTCCGCCCAGTTCAGGGGCGCGGCGCAGGGCCTCGGCGCTGGCGGTGCCGGCCAGCACCACCCGCAGGCTGCCATCGGCCTGCGTGCCGCCGTCGATCTGGGCCTCTCCACCCAGCAGTTGCGTGCGAACCGCCTGCAACTGCACGCCCTTGTGGGTGGCCTCCAGGCGGCCACGGGCATTGGCCAGCAAGGGCAGGTCGGGCCGCAGCCGCACATCGTTGCCGGGCAGTTGCAGGCTGGCCTTGACGACGGTGTCGCTGGTACGGTTCAGCGGAATGTTCAGCGCCAGGCGCAGGTCGGCCGGGCCGGTGGCGGTGGCGGTGTCGAGCACATGGCCGGTGGCATCGGCCAACGGCGTGCTGCGCAACAGGCGCAGCAGGTCGGCTGCCGGGCCGCGTGCGCGGCCTTCGACCTCCAGCACGGCCCGGTCCGACAGGTCGCGGATGCGGCCCTGTACCTCGCTCAACTCCTGGCCCCACAGGCGGGCCCGGGTCTGCTGGAAGCTCATTGAATTGCGCTCGAACACCAACTCACCATTCAGTCCGGTGAACGCGGGCCAGGGTGAGTCCCAGGCCGGTTCACCGCCACTGGCCGGCACCGAGGGCACTGGCGCCAGCGTCACGTCCTTGACCTGGCCGGCAATGCGGAATTCGCCGTCCCGCTTGTTGACGAATGGGAACTCCCAGAGGTCGCCCTTGACCCGGTACTGAACCTGCCGCACTTCGCCGGCCTGCACGGCCCGTTGCACCCAGCGCCGGGTGTCGCTGCCGATGCCCAGCGGCAGGTAGCGCGCCACCTGCACCGCCCGGCCTTCGGCCAGGTGGCCGTCCAGCGCCAGCACGCCGGGCAGGCGCGCGCCCTTGCCAAAGCCGGGGCCAAGGCCGGTGTGCCAGGTGGCATTGAGCACGCCCCGCACATCGGCGTTGTCGAACCGGGCGTTCAGCACCTTGAGCTCGATGCGCGGCAATGCTTCGCTGCTGCCGGGTGCGGCGTCCACCCGCCACTGCAGTTGCGTGACCAGGTGGGTCAGGCGCACGCTGGCGTCTTCAAACACGCCGGGCAGTTCAAGCACACCGTCGTTGATAAGCAGGTCGGCATGGCCGCCGGCCTCGCTGGCCGTGATGTCCAGGTCGGCGCCGCGCCAGCCGGGGCGGCCAATGCCACCGGGCTCGGGCGAGGGCGCGGCGGCGATCGCCAGGCCCTTGACCTTGGCCTTGGCCTGCCAGGTGCGTGGGGCATCCAGCGGTCCATCCCATCGGGCTTGCAGCAGAC
>JANOAQ010000716.1:0-1601 GCA_031411195.1 Burkholderiaceae bacterium
GAAGGTGCTGATGGACATCCAGCCCGGCGACGTCCCAGCCACCTATGCCGATGTGTCAGCGCTCGAGGAATGGACGGGCTTTCACCCCGCAACCCCCATCGACGAGGGTGTCGGCCGCTTCGTGGCCTGGTACCGCGACTACTTCAAGGTGTGAGCGGCGCGGCGCGTCAGGCTGCAGCCTGGCGCTCGACCCATTGGGTGGACAGCAGCTTGCGGTCGATCTTGCCGTTGGGATTGCGCGGCAGCGGGCCCACCGCCGATTCGACCCCGGCCGGCACCATGTAGGCCGGCATGCGGGCGCGGCAATCAGCCAGCAGGCCCGCCACGTCCAGCACATCGGCACCCGCAGGCGGCGTGGCAATCACCTGGATGGCCTGGCCCAGCGTGGGGTGGTCCACGCCGAAAGCCACGCACTCACCCACCCGCTGGGTGGCGTAAAGCACCTCCTCAACCTCGGTGGGGCTCACCCGGTAGCCCGAGGTCTTCATCATCTCGTCACGGCGGCCGATGAAGTACAAAAAGCCCTCGGCATCCTGGCGCACCGTGTCGCCCGAGAACACCGCAAATTCAGGCAGTTGCAGGCCCGCCTCGCGGCCGGGCGCACCTGCCGGCAGCAGCTTGTAGCGCTCGGCGGTTTTTTCGGCGTCGTTCCAGTAGCCCTGGCCCACCAGGGCACCGCGGTGCACCAGTTCACCCGGCTCGTCGGGCGCGCAGGGCGAGCCGTCTTCGCGCAGCACCAGGATCTCGGCATTGGGGATGGCCTTGCCGATGGAATCGGGCCGCCGGTCCACCTCTTCGGGCGGCAAAAAGGTGGAACGGAAAGCCTCGGTCAGGCCGTACATCAAAAACGGCTTGGCCGAAGGCACACGCTGGCGCAGCAGGCCCAGGGTTTCGCGCGGCATGCGCCCGCCGGTGTTGGCAAAGTAGCGCAGATGCTGGTCGATCTCGGCCGGCCACTCCAGTTGCGACAACTGGATGTACAGCGGCGGCACAGCCGTGAGGCCTGTCACCTTCTCGCGCACCATGGCCTTGAGCACATCGCGCGGCAACAGGTAGTTCAGCAGCACCACCCGCGCGCCCGCGTGGAAGGCGGTGGTCAACTGGCTGAAGCCGGCATCGAAGGACAGCGGCAGCGCGGCCAGCAAGGTGTCGCTCGCGCGGTTTTCAAGGTAGCTGGCTACGCTCTTGGCGCCCGCCACCATGTTGCGGTGACTCAGCACCACGCCCTTGGGCTTGCCCGTGCTGCCGCTGGTGTAGAGGATGGCGGTGATGTCGGTGTCGATGACGCGGTGGCCCGGGCGGGCAGGGCTGGCCAGCAGATCGGCCCATTCGAACTGCGCCACACCGGGTGGAACGGCCTGGGGATCGAACGCACTGCCTTCGGTCACGACGATGGCCCGCAAGGCCGGGCACTGTGCCAAAACGTCGCCCAGCAGCGCCAGGCGCTCGGGCGAGGTGACCAGCACCCGCACATCGCAGTCGCGCATCACGTAGCCGACCTGGTCGGCCTTGAGCAGCGGGTTCAGCGGCACGAACACACCGCCCGCAGCGGGTGCGCCAAAGCTGGCAACCACCGCCTCGACGCGCTTTTCAAGGTAGAT
>JANOAQ010000717.1:0-13311 GCA_031411195.1 Burkholderiaceae bacterium
CGTACTCGGTGCCGTCCAGGCTGAAGTGCTCCAGCCCTTCCAAAGGCAGCACGTCGATGTTCTGGCCGTCGCGGATGGCCTCGCAGGGGTGGCAGTACTCGTTGATCAGGCCGTCCACGCTCCAGGTCAGGTTGTACTTCAGCGCATTGGTCGGAAACGCCGGCAGCGCACCCACACGCATCTTGACGTCGTGCAGGGTCTCGAAACCCTGGGCCAGGTGGTGGGCAACGATGCCGATGAAGCCCGGCGCCAGCCCGCACTGGGGCATGAAGGCCGTGTCTGCGCCCTCGGCCAGTTGCTGGATGGCGCGGGTGGCGGCCACGTCTTCGGTCAGATCGAAGTAGTGGCAGCCGGCGGCGCGGGCGGCGGTGGCGGTGGGCATGGCCAGGTGGTAGGGCAGGGCGTTGACCACCGCCTGATGGCCGCGCCGCAGGGCCGCAGCCAGGGCGGTGCTGTCTTCGGTATCGACCACCTGGGTGGCGATGTTCGGGCCGGCCAGACGGGCCAGCGCAGCGGGGTTCTTGTCCATCACCGTGACCTGGTAGTCCTGGCCTTGGCCGGCGGCGGCCAACAGGCGGGCGATGGTCTGGCCGATGTGGCCGGCGCCGAGCAGGGCGATGTGCATGGTGGAACTCCAGTTGGGCGGAAAAGCGGTGGCTGAAGTTTGTGCAAAAGCCCTGACGAATGAAAGCGCGAGTTCGACGAGAATTGCCACAAGTGCGACGATTCGTCACATCCAAGTGCCGCTTCGTCATTTCAGCCCATCATCACCCCGCCATGGACACCATCGACCGCGCCCTCGTCACCCTCTTGCAAGCCAATGCCCGCGAATCAACGGCCAACCTGGCGCGCAAGCTGGGCGTGGCCCGCACCACCGTGGTGGCCCGCCTGGCGCGGCTGGAGCGCGAAGGCGTCATCGTGGGCTACACCGTGCGCCTGGGACAGAGCGAAGAACACCCGCCGGTGCGCGCCCATGTGGGCATCACCCTGCAGCCCAAGAGCAGCCGCGATGTGGTGGCGCGCCTGCAGCGCCTGCCCGAGCTGGTGCAGCTGAGCAGCGTCAGCGGCGAGTTCGACTACATCGCCCTGCTGCGCGCCGACACCACCGCCCGGCTCGATGCCTTGCTCGACGAGATCGGCGAGATCGACGGCGTGCTCAAGACGACCACCTCGGTGGTGCTGGCTTTGCGCATCGACCGCGGCGCTTGAGCATGGCGCGCGTCGGATGGCGACAACTTTCAATGGGCCTGGGCCAGCGCGCACGCCTGTGCCTTGGCGCTGCCGCATTGACCGGTGGGGTGCGTGCAGCAAGGTGCCGCACCGGGTCAGGGCGGCGAAGGCTCGCGCAGCGACAGGCCTTGTCCAGCGGGCCCGGCGCCGGGCTCGTCTCGCCCAGTGCGGCCGGCCCGCAGGTGGCCGAGTTGGCGTGTTCTCGTATGAGAAACTCCGTCCCGTCTGAACATTGCAAGAAAGACTGATCATGCCCGTAGTACCCAGTTTTGCGGGCGTGCTTGATCAGCTGAAAGCCCAGACACGCGCAGAGCACACCGCCATTGAAGGTGCGCTCGACCTCATGCGCGACGATCTTTCGCTGGCCGACTATCGCCGCCTGCTCCAGCGCTACTTTGGTTTCTACGCGCCGCTTGAAGCGCGACTGGCTGTCGTGCTGGCCGCAGCCCCATTGGGTGGCCTGGACTTCGAGGCGCGGCGCAAGCTGCCCCTGCTTCGGGCCGACCTCGATGCGCTTGGCGGGCCGGCGGCCGACACGCTGGCGGTGTGCGACGCCTTGCCGCCACTGCACACACCCGCTCAAGCGCTGGGATGCCTGTATGTGCTGGAAGGCGCCACGCTCGGTGGCCTGGTCATCGGCGGCCACGTGCGGCGAACACTGGGCCTGATGCCGGGCTCCGGCGCCGGCTTCTTCCACGGCAATGGCGCGCGCACCGCCGACATGTGGCGCGCCTTTCGGGCCGCGCTGGCCGGCTTTGATGCAAGCCCCACCACCGCAGATGCCGTCATCGATTCAGCGAACCAGACCTTTCGGTCGCTGCGACATTGGTGTACAGCCGGGCGCGCCCGGTGACGCCCGCCCGGCCGTGCGCACAGGCCCTGGCCGCATGGATCGAACCGCCCGCACCGCCGGCACACCGCACCGCTGAAGGAAACCCATGACCTTGCCGTCCACAGCCGCCGCGTCCGAGCCCGTGCCCGTCCCCGAACCCACGCCCTGGGCGGGCGGGGCCTACAGCACCAAGCGCCACGGCGTGACGCTGAGCAACTGCGATGCCGAGCCGGTGCAGACGCCCGGCTGCATCCAGGCGCACGGCGCCTTGCTGGTGTTGCGGCCGGACGACCAGGTGATCCTGCAGGCCAGCGAGAACAGCGCGGCCTTGCTGGGCTTGGCGCCAGAGCACCTGCTCGGCCAGCCGATTGGCATCGTCGTCGGCGAAGCCGGCGCGGCGCAGTTGCGGGCCTCGATCGCCGGCGGCGCGACCGACGCCAATCCGCTGCGCTTGTTCACCCTGCCAGCCGGCAGTGGCGTCAGTGATTGCAGCGCAAGACAGGCGCTCGATGTCTCGATGCACACGCTCGACGGCCTGGCCGTGGTCGAGTTCGAGCCCACCTTGCCCGGTGACGAGGCGCAGGCGCAACACGGCTATGCGCTGGTGAAGAAGGCCGTGGGGCGCCTGCGCCAGGCGACGGGCCTGTTGCACTTCTGCACCATCGCCGCGCAGGAGATTCGCGAGCTCACTGGCCTGGACCGCGTGATGGTCTACAAGTTTCACCCCGACGGCCATGGCGAGGTCTATGCCGAAAGCGGGCGTGCCGACCTGACGCCCTGGCTCGGCATGCACTACCCGGCCGAAGACATCCCGCTGCCGGCGCGCGAGGTGTTCAAGCGGGTCTGGATCCGGCCGACACCCGACGTGAACGGTGCATTGGCCGAGATGGTGCCGCTGGTCAACCCGCACACCGGCCGGCCTCTGATGATGACCCATTGCGCCTTGCGCGGCGCTTCGGTGATGTACACCGAATACCTGCAGAACATGGGTGTGACGGGCGGCCTGACGATGTCGCTGCGCCGCGGCGACGAGCTCTGGGGTCTGATCGTCTGCCACCACTACAGCGGCGTCGCCCGGCTGCCCTTCGAGGTGCGCGCCGCCTGCGAGTTGCTGGCGCAGATCGTGTCGCTGCAGCACCAGGCGATCGAAAACCACGAGCACCTGGCCTACCGCCTGAGCCGCGAAGCCATCCACCAGCAACTGATTGCAATGGCTTCCGAAGAGGGCGGCCTGGCGGCCATGACCGACGGCGTACCCACCGCGCTGCAAGCGGTGCAGGCCGATGGCGTGGCGCTCTACCACCACAACCGCTGGTGGCGGGTGGGCCAGACACCGCCCGATGCCGAGCTCGACGCGCTGGCGCAATGGCTCCATGCGCGTGCCGAATTTGCCGACACCCGCAAGCCCTTGTTCGTGACCGACCGGCTGCCGGACGACTACCCCGCCGCCGCCGCCTTCAGCGCCGTCGCCAGCGGCCTGCTGGCCTTGCCGCTCACGCTCAGCCGGGGCACGCTGATGCTGTGGTTTCGCACCGAGACACTGCAGACCGTGCAGTGGGGCGGCGATCCCAACCACATCATCAAGGTCGTCGGCCCGCACGGCATGCGCCTGACGCCCCGACGCAGCTTCGAGCTGTTTGCAGAGTCCGTGGCCGGCCGCTCCCTGCCCTGGCAGCCTGTTGACGTCGAGCTGGCACTGCGCTTTCGCTTGCTGGTGATGGCGTTCGTGGTCAGCCGCGCCGAGCGGCTGACCGAGCTGAACGTCGACCTGGCGCGCAGCAACGAAGAGCTCGATGCCTTTGCGTACGTGGCCAGCCACGACCTGAAAGAGCCCCTGCGCGGCATCTACAAACACGCCCATCACCTGCTGGAAGACGCGGCCATGCCGCCCGGCAGCGAGGGCCGGGACCGGCTCGATCGTGTGATGCGCCTGACGCTGAGGATGGACGCGCTGCTCGACGCCCTGCTGAATTTTGCACGGGTCGGCCGGCTGGCGATGGCGCTGGAGAAGGTCGACCTGAACAGCGTGGTCGCCGAGGCGCTGGAGATGGTCGATGCGCGGCGCCTGGAGCGCGCTTGCGACATCCACGTGGACGCTGCGCTGCCTTGGGTGGATTGCGACCGCGCGCGCGTGCGCGAAATCTTCGTCAACCTGCTGTCCAACGCGCTCAAGTACAACGACAAGCCGGTGTGCCGGATAGAGATCGGCTGCGAGCGCTCTGACAAGGCAGCGGCGACAGACCGGCCCGCCGGCACCGAAGGCCGGACGGTGTTCTACGTCAAGGACAACGGCATCGGCATCGCGCCGCATCACCTGGACCAGATCTTCAAGATGTTCAGGCGCCTGCACGGCCGCGACGACTACGGCGGTGGCAACGGCACTGGCCTCACGATCGTCAAGAAGCTGGTCGAGCGCCATGGCGGCCAGGTCTGGGTGCGTTCCACGTTGGGGCAGGGCTCGACGTTCTTCTTCACCTTCACCCCTGACACGGCCGTGCCGACATGACGATCACCCTGAACACCCGGCACATCGTGCTGGTCGAGGATTCGGCCGATGACCACGACACCGTGCGCGAGGCGCTGCAGCAGTTCAGCCTGCCGACGCGTCTGAGCCGCGTGAGCAACGGCGACGCGTGCATGGCGCTGTTGCAGCGCGCCGATGTGCAGCGGCCCGCGCTGGTCTTGATGGACCTCAACACCGCCAGCACCGACGGCCGCGAGGCGCTCAGACTGATCAAGACCGACCCGCTGCTGCAGACCATTCCGGTGGTCGTGGTCACGGCCTCCGCGAACCCGCGCGATGTGGACTTCTGCTACCGGTGCGGCGCCAACGCGTACCACGTCAAACCGGTGCGCTACCCCGAGCATCTGCAGATGCTGGCGGGGCTGCTCCAGTACTGGCTGGCCGACGTGACGTCGACCACCACGCCAGCGGCGTCGCCATGAGCGCCGAGGTGTGGCACATCGTCATCGTCGACGACAGCCCGGACGACTGCGCCGAGGCGCGGCGGCTGCTGCTGAAGGGCTCGGACCACCGCTACGAGTTCGCCGTCGCCGGCACCGGTGCCGCCGGCGTTGCAGCGGTGCGCGCGTGGGGCGCGGCGCAGCGCCGCTGCGTCGTGCTCGACTACAACCTGCCGGACATGAGCGCGGCGGCGTTCATGGCGGCCATCAGCGGCAGCGACGGCACGCCTGACTGGCCGGTCGTCGTCTTCACCGGCGGCGACAGCGCCGAAGCTGGCCGCAGCGCGCTGCGCGCCGGCGCCCACGACTACATCGGCAAGGGCTGGATGACGCCGCAAGGCCTGGTGCGCGCGGTTGACATCGCCACCGAGCGCTGGGCGATGGCCCGTGAACTGCGACAGCAGACCGCGGCTGCACAGGCCAGCGCGCAGCGCTTTCAGGCACTGACTCAGGCCACGTCCGACATCATGTACCGCATGTCGGCCGACTGGTCGTTGATGCATCCGCTGGACGGGCGAGCGCTGGTTGCCAGCACCGACACGCCGCTGGCCGGCTGGGCGTGGCTGCGCCAGAACATTCCGGCCGACGAGCACACCCGCGTCAGGCAGGCCATCGACGTGGCCATTGCGCAAAAGGCGCTCTTCTCGCTCGAGCACCGCGTGCTGCGGCCCGACGGCTCGATCGGCTGGACCTTGTCGCGCGCGGTGCCGATGCTCGATGCGCACGGCCACTTGCAGGAGTGGTTCGGCGCGGCCAGCGACATCACCCAGCGCAAGGCCGCCGAGGCGGCGCTGGCGCGCAGCGAGGCCTTCGCCCGCAGCGTGGTCGGTGCCAATGCCGACTGCCTGAAAGGCCTGTCGCTCGACGGCCGCCTGCTGTGGATGAACGACAACGGCCAGCGCCTGATGGAGGTGGGCGATTTTGCGGCGCTGCAAGGCACCGACTGGGCCAGCCTTTGGGAACATGGTGGGCTGCGCGCACAGGCCGACGCAGCACTGGCCACTGCCCGCGCCGGCGGCACCGGCCGGTTCACCGGCTATCGCCCGACATTCACCGGCACGCCGCGCTGCTGGGATGTGGCCGTGACCGCCATTGCGGGCCATGACGGCCGGGCCGAGCAACTGCTGGCCGTGTCGCGCGATGTGACCGAGCAGCGCGCTGCCGACGAAGCCACCCGAGACTTGGCCCGGCGCCTGCAACTGGCGCTGGATTGTTCTGCCGTGGCGCTCTTCCAACAGGACCGGGACCTGCGTTACACCTGGATCCACAACCCGAAGCTGGGTTTCGAAGCCGTGCAGGTTGTCGGCAAGCGCGACGCGGATCTGTTTGAACTTGCAGCCGAAGCCGAGGCCATTGTTGCCGTGAAGCAGGACGTGTTGCTCACCGGGGTCGGCCAGCGTCACGAGGTGGTCGTGCACCACCAGGGCGTCGCCCAGTGTTTCCGCCTGTTGATCGAACCGCTGCGCGATGCCGCCGGCACAGTCACCGGCGTGACCGGTGCGGCCATCGACATCACCGAGCTCAAACGCATCGAGCTGAATCTGATCGAAACCACCGCCGTCGCGGAAAAGGCCAACCGGGCCAAGTCGGACTTTCTGTCCGGCATGAGCCATGAAATGCGCACGCCGCTGAGCGCCATCATTGGCTTCGCTCAGCTCATGGAATTGGGCCAACCGACGCCTACGCCCGGCCAGAAGGAAAGCCTGGAACAAATCCTCCAGGGTGGCTGGCACCTGCTGAATCTGGTCAACGACCTGCTGGACCTGGCGCAGATTGAGTCGGGCAAGTTGTTCTTGACCCTGGAGCCGGTTTCTCTGGCCGATGTGATGCTGGAATGCCAGGCCATGATCGAGCCGCTGGCAGGCCAGCGAAAAATCGGCATCACATTTCCTTCGTCAGCACCACCCTGCCATGTGCAAGCCGACCGCACCCGGGTCAAACAGGTGTTGATCAATTTCCTGTCCAACGCCATCAAGTACAACAAGCCGCAAGGCACGGTGACCGTGGCGTACGCGTTGAGCCCGCCAGACGCCATTCGCGTCAGCGTTCGTGACACGGGTAAGGGGCTGACGGCGGAGCACCTGGCGCAGCTGTTTCAATCCTTCAACCGGCTTGGCCAGACGGCCGGCCCGGAACCAGGAACGGGAATCGGGCTGGTGATGAGCAAGCACCTCGTTGAATCGATGGGCGGAACGATCGGGGCGCAAAGTGAAGCTGGGGTGGGCAGCGAGTTCTGGTTTGAACTGAAGTGTGCTTCTGCGCCGCTGGATGAATGGGCGCATGACCATTCCGATGAGTTGTAGCGGGGAACGGTCACGGTTGGGCATGGGCGTGTTGATACGCCTCGGGTTCGCGGCTGGCTTGCTGGAGTTTCGGCGCCGCTGCTGCAGCACCGTGCTCGGGCAGCACATAGACCACGCCAGCTTGACGGCCCAGCAGCGGTTGCACGATCCAGTCGTAAAACGCCACCGGCACCACCACACAACCTGCCGACACCCGCTTGCGCAGCGGGTCGCGCGCGGTCAAGCGTCGGGCCCGTTCGGCCTGGGCTGCGCCGGGCCGAAGTCGATGGATGGCGAAGGCCAGTTCGTAGTCCAGCCAAACGACCGGCTCGCCGGTGTGGTTGTGACCGGGCTCAGAGCGAAAGCGGCCCGCCGGCGTGGTGGCGTCGCCGGGCCTCAACGAACCGGTCTGCGCGCGGTCGCCCACGCCGGCAACCGAATGGTCGCCCAACACACTGCCCAACAGCACCGGTGAACTGCCCAGCAGCTGGCCGCCAGCACTGAAGATCGACAGCAGCGCGGCGCGTTTGTCGACGATGGCAAAGGGCTGCTGGAGGTGGTCGCCCAAGGCCAGCACCTGCATGGCGAAATGCTGGGTGGCCGACCTGGTGGCCGGCATTTTGGCCGTCATAGTGGCCGTTGATGACCCTTCGGATGCGCCGGGTGCCGTTGGCGGGGCACCCCACGCGGGGTTGGCTGCGCCGGCCACGCCGGCGCCCAGCGCCACTGCAAACTGGATCGTGGCCCACCGCAAGTGCCTGTGTTGCATGGGGGGCCGCCTACCGGTTCGGTGCATGAAAGCGGTTCGGCGCCTTCGCATCCGCAGTGCAGTCAGCGTAGGCAATCCTGGCCGCTTTGATGCCTTGAGCAGCCTGGCCTTGCCGGGCCACTTTCCACGGCTAGGCGGCGTCGCCTTGCAAAAAGACGGGCCACCAGGCCCCCAGCAAAGTGCGTCTGACACCACCAGGCCTCAAGTCCCGATTTCCCGGCGCCGGCTGGGATGTCCACCCCCACGTCGCTTCGCTCCTGCCCCCCGAGGGGGCGTTCAGCCGCCTTGGGACGGCCCAGCGCCGGCTGGGCCGGGGTTGGCGTGTTGTTTTGTGGCGACGTGTCGCCGGCTACGTCGCCGGCCGTCATGTCTGGCATCAAAAATGGGGGGTTAAAACACATCTCCACTACTTTTCGCCCGCAAGGAAAGATCTGCCATGACGCACCACTTGCCCTTCCGCCTGGCTTGCACCGCCCGTGCCGCTGTCCTGCTGCTGGCTGGCGCCAGCGCCGCCACCGTGTTCGCCCAAGCCTCGGACGCCGACCAGCCGCGCGCCAAGGACGACAGCGTGCGCATCGGCACCATCGTCATCACCGGCCAGGGCGACAAGCTGGGCGCCGGCCAGATGCTGAAAGAAGACGCCACCAAGGCCCGCAGCACCGTCACCCGCGCCGCCACTGAAAAAGACCGCGCCACCGGCAATTCCTTCCAGGCCATGAGCCTGCTGCCGGGCGTCAACACCTTCAGCCACGACGCCACTGGCCTGTTCGGCGGCACGATCTCGGTACGCGGCTTCACCGCCGACCAGATGGGCGTCACCATCAACGGCGTGCCGGTCAACGACTCGGGCAGCTACTCGGTGTTTCCGCAAGAGTATTCCGACCAGGAAAACCTCTGCATCCAGACCCTGGCCCCCGGTGCCCCGGATGTCGAATCGCCCCACATCGGCTCCAGCGGCGGCAGCCTGGGCATCATCAGCTGCGACCCTGAAGACAAGAAGCGCGTGCGCTTCGCTCACACCTTTGGCGGCCTGAGCCTCAAGCGCACCTTTTTGCGCGTTGACAGCGGCCGCTTCGCCAACGACATGGGCAAGGTGTTCCTGAGCTACTCGCACACCTCGGCCGACAAGTGGAAGGGCCCGGGCAAGGCCCTGCGCGACCACATCGACGCCGCCTTCTCGCTGGACGTGAACCCGAACGCGAAAATCGTGGGCTCCATCCTTTACAACAAGGCGATCAACAACAACTTCCTGGCCCCGACGCTGGCCCAGCTGGCGACCAACGGTTATCGCTTCGACTACACGCCCAACTTTGCCGGGCACGTGAACCCGGTTACCGGCACGGCCCAGACCGATGCCAGCCCCAGCCCGCAGTTCTACAAGCTGTCGATCAACCCGTTCGAAAACGCCATTGCCTCGGTATCGGCGTCGTTCCGCCTGTCGGAAAACACCAACCTGAAGGTGCAGCCCTACTTCTGGTACGGCTACGGCACCGGCGGCAACCAGCAGCGCCTGCAGGCAGAAAATGCCTTCCTGAACAATGCCGGCACAGCCGTCAATGGCACCGTCGACCTCAATGGCGACGGCGACACGCTCGACCGCGTCATCGTGGCCAACAGCAGCGTCACCCGCACGCGCCGCCCCGGTGTCACCGCCGAGCTGAGCCACGCGCTCGGCAACCACCAGCTCAAGCTGGGCGTCTGGTACGAGCGTGCCGAGCACCGCCAGACCGGCCCAGCCGTGAAGGTGGACAACGCCGGCAATTTCGACCAATGGCTGCGCAACGACGTGATCCTGCGCCCCAACGGCACGCCGTTCGAATCGCGTGACTGGCTGACCGTCAGCCCGGCCTACCAGCTGTATGCCGCGGACACCTTCAACTTCGACAGCGACAAGGGCACCCTGACCGTGGGTCTGCGCTCGCCCAAGATCACCCGCAAGTTCACCAACTGGGCCAGCGAAGCCGGTGGTGCCTCGCTGAACAGCTACACCTTCGAGAAGAGCTACTCCACCTTGCTGCCCCAGGTGGGCGTGCGCTACAACTTCACGAAGGAGCAGCAGGTGTTTGCCAACATCGGCAAGAACTTCCGCGCTGCGCCCAACTTCGCCTTTGCGCCCACCAACAACAACGTCACCGTGATTGCCGGCGTGCCCACGCTGACCACGCCCATCGAAGCCGAAACCGCTGTCGCCACCGACATCGGCTACCGTTACCAGGGCAAGGACGTGTCGGCCTCGGTCACCTTCTTCAACGTCGACTTCAAGAACCGCCAGTCGAACGCCTTCGACCCCAACACGCTCAAGAGCGTGTACACCAACGCCGGCAAGACCACCAAGCGCGGCCTGGAGTTTGAAGGCGGCACGGCCATCATGGCTGGCATGTCGGCCTACCTGTCGGCCACCGTGCAGGAAGACAAGTTGAAGAACGACCTGCTGGTGGCCGCCGGCCAGCTGCTGCCCACCGCTGGCAAGACCTACACCCTGCTGCCCAAGTACATGGCTGGCGCGTCCATCCAGTACAGCAGTGGTCCGCTCTACATGCGCCTGAAGACCAAGTACACCGGCAAGCAGTGGGCCACCCTGGTCAACGACGAAGAAGTGCCCAGCTACACGCTGATGGACTTCGACGCCGGCTACAAGTTTGCCGATATGGGCATGCTCAAGAGCCCGCTGGTGCGCTTGAACATCAGCAACCTGGGCAATGCCGGCTACCGCAATCCGAACTCGGGTTCGGTGACCAATGCGGTGGCCATCGGCGCCCGCGCCGCGCAGGCGGTGTCCTACTACCTGGGCGCGCCGCGCCTGGCATCGGTCACCTTCAGCGCCGACTTCCAGTAAGCCGAACCGGCGCCGGGGCCTGGCCCCGGTGTGATCTGCGCAACGGGGCTTCGGCCCCGTTTTTCATGGCTGGCGGTCAGGTCGAGAAGGGGTTCAGCAGGCCTACCCCGGTGCCGGCAAAGTCGGCCGTGTTCCGGGTCACCACCGTGAGCCCGTTGACCAGCGCTATCGCGGCAATCTGCTTGTCGATTTCATGCTCGGCGTGCGGCACGCGCAGCCGACCCCACACCTGGGCTGCATCGGCATCGAAGGCCAGGATGTGGTCTTGGTATTGCGCCACGAGCTGGGTCAGCCACGATTCGAGCAAATCGGCTTGACGGCTGTCGCCGCGGTATCGAATGAGTTCGACACCTCGGCGCAACTCACCGATTGAAACGACTGACAGGTAGAGCGCATCTCCCTGGTCAGCCCGCTCGCTGAAGAAGCGGGCGACGCCGGTATTGGCCTTGTCTTGCTTGCGCGCCTCGCTGATGACGTTGGTGTCAATCAAATACACGCGCGGCCTCGGCAGCAGCACTCACCCGTTCAAAGTCGGCATCGGTGCCCACATTGGGCATGGCCGCCAAGACTTCTGCCAGGCTGCGCTTGTGTGGCTGCGCAAGCGCAGCAGCCAGGATGGCCCGGTGCTCGGCTTCGGCGCTATGACCATGCTGACCTGCTCTCTTCTTGAGCGCCCGGACGATGGTTTCGTCAACATCTCGAACCAGCAAGTTGGCCACTGGAGGCTCCTCAACACGAATCGCTATCAATGATAGCAATCCCGGGCCCTGCAATCAATTGCCGAGTCGCAAGCATGGGAAGGGTGCCAAGCCCTCTGCGACGGCCCAGGCGTCCAGGGTGGCGGTTGCACGTGCACGCTCGGCCGCTGGCAAGAACGACGCCCTGGCCGCATCCATGCCCATCTGCACCAACTCGCCCCAGCCAAAGCCTGCGGCCACCAGCTGGGCGGCCTCGGTGCTGTGGTCGATGCGGGACATCAACCGGTTGTCGGTGTGGAATGAAAGGCCCACGCCCGCGCGCCACAGCGCGTGGATGGGGTGCAGGGCCAGCGAAGCGGCTGCACCGGTGTGCAGGTTGCTGGTGGGACAGATCTCCAGGTGCATGCCGTGGGATCGCACCTCGGCCAGCACGGCAGCCGCTTCAGGGCCGTCCAGCAGGTCGGCCAGGCGCACGCCGTGGCCGATGCGGCTGGCGCCCAGGCGGGCGGCTTCGAGCACACGCTCGCCTACATCGGCCTCGCCGGCGTGCAGCGTCAGGCCCAGGCCGGCCGCCTTCACCCGTGCAAGCGGGGCTGCATGTCGGCTGGCCGGAAAGCCCGCCTCCGCGCCGGCCAGGTCAAAGCCCACCACGCGCGCACCCGCCGCCCTGGCCGGCCACGCGTGGCAGGCGATGGCCAGGTCGGCCGCGCGGGCGATTTGCGCGTCGCTTTCATGCCGCATGCCGCAGACGATCAGGCCGCTGGGCAGCGGGCTGCGCGACAGGCCCTGCAGCAAGGCCGCGACCGCTGCTTCGCCTGATACGCCGTAGGGCTCGAACAGCAGCGGCGCGATGCGGAACTCGGCCAGCACGCAACCTTCGGCGCGGGCGTCTTCGGCCGCCTCGAAGGCCACCCGTGCCAGTGCCTCGGGCGTGGCCATGGCGGCCACGGTGAGGGCAAAGCCGCGCAGGTATTCCTCCAGCGAGCCGGCATGGGCGCGGGCGTCGAACCAGGCGGCCAGGCTGTCTTCGTCGGGCGCGGGCGGGGCGATGCCGCGCTCGCGCAGCAGGGCCAGCAGCGTGGCCACACGCAGGCCACCATCGAGGTGCTCGTGCAGCAGCACCTTGGGCAGTTGGCGGGCGCGCAGCAGCAGCGCGGGGTCGAGCGACGCAGAGCATGGGGCAGACATCGGCCCATGCTAACGGCGCATTGGCGCATTGGCGCATTGGCGATGCGGTCGGGGCAGGCAAGTACGGACGGGTCTGCGGCGCGAGACTTGCTATCCTGCCGGGCACTGTCCATCTGCAAGGGTCACCGACCATGAAACACGCTGTACTGAGCACCCTGGGCCTGCTGAGCGCCCTGGCCGCACAAACCGCACAGGCCGATCCGGCCGTCATCTACGACATGGGCGGCAAGTTCGACAAGTCGTTCAATGAGTCGGCCTACAACGGCGCCGAGCGCTGGAAGAAGGACACCGGCAAGAACTACCTCGACTTCGAGATCAGCAACGAGGCCCAGCGAGAGCAGGCCATGCGCCGCATGGCCGACAAGGGCGCCAGCCCCATCATTGGCGTGGGATTCGGCCAGGCGTCGACGATGGAGAAGGTGGCCAAGGACTTTCCCAAGCTGCAGTTCGCCATCATCGACTCGGTGGTCAAGCTGCCCAATGTGGAATCGGTGGTGTTCAAGGAGCAGGAA
>JANOAQ010000718.1:0-8740 GCA_031411195.1 Burkholderiaceae bacterium
GCCCTGGCTGGTGCAGCGCCACCGAGGCCTGTGGGAGCGGCCGGATGAATTCGATCCGGAGCGTTTCACCACCGACGCCGGTCGCGCCTCGGCCAAGGCTGCCTACCTGCCTTTCGGCGACGGTCCGCGCGCATGTGCCGGCGCCGCTTTTGCGACCCAGGAAAGCGTCCTGATCCTGGCCAGCCTGGTGCGCCGATTCCGCATCGAGACGGTACCCGGCCACGTGCCTCGCCCGGTCGCCCGTCTCTCGCTGCGATCCGCCAATGGCGTGCAACTCAGGCTGTCCAAGCTGAGTTCCTGACGCGAGAAGCCGTCAGACGTCTATTTCCACCTCGTCGCCCCGCAGCTCCATCAAATCGCGCCGCGCCTGCGCCTCGCCCTTGCCCATCAGCTTGGTCAGCGCATCGACCGTGGCGGTGAAGCCGGTGGCTTCGAAGCCGACCTGCAGCAAGCGCCGCGTTTCCGGGTTCAGTGTGGTGTCCCACAACTGCTCCGCGTTCATTTCACCCAGGCCCTTGAAGCGGCTGATGCTCCAGGCCGATTCCCGGGCGCCTTCCTTGCGCAGCTTGTCCAGTGTGGCGTCCAGCTCGCCCTGGTCCAGCGCATAGATCTTGGCCGCCGGCTTCTTGCCGCGCGCCGGTGCATCCACGCGAAAGAGTGGCGGCTTGGCAATGTAGACATGGCCACGTTCGATCAGCTTCGGGAAGTGCCGAAAGAACAGGGTCAGCAGCAGCACCTGGATATGCGAGCCGTCCACATCGGCGTCACTCAGGATGCACACCTTGCCGTAGCGCAGGCCGCTGAAGTCGGGGGTGTCGCTGGGCCCATGCGGGTCGATGCCGATGGCCACCGAGATGTCGTGGATCTCGTTGTTGGCGAACAGCCGGTCGCGCTCCACTTCCCAGGCGTTCAGCACCTTGCCACGCAGCGGCAAGATGGCTTGCGTCTCCTTGTCGCGGCCCATCTTGGCACTGCCGCCGGCCGAATCGCCCTCGACCAGGAACACCTCGTTGAGCGCCAGGTCGCGGCTTTCACAATCGGTCAGCTTGCCCGGCAGCACGGCCACGCCGCTGCCCTTGCGCTTTTCCACCTTCTGGCTGGCGCGCTGGCGGGTCTGGGCCTGCTTGATCACCAGTTCGGCCAGCTTCTTGCCGAATTCGACATGCTGGTTCAGCCACAGCTCCAGCGGCGGGCGGGTGAACTGGCTGACCAGGCGCAGCGCGTCGCGGCTGTTCAGCCGCTCTTTGGTCTGGCCCTGGAATTGCGGGTCGAGCACCTTGGCGCTCAATACGAAGCTGGCGCGCGAGAACACGTCTTCGGGCATCAGCTTCACGCCCTTGGGCAGCAGGCTGTGCAGGTCGATGAAGCTCTTGATGGCGCCGAACAGGCCGTCCTTCAAGCCGCTCTCGTGCGTACCGCCGGCCACCGTGGGGATGAGGTTGACGTAGCTCTCGCGCAGCACATTGCCTTCTTCGGTGAAGGCCAGCACCCAGGCCACGCCCTCGCCTTCGGCGAAGTTCTCGGTCTCGGCGCCGGTGGCGTAGCCCTCGCCTTCGAACAATGGCACCAGCGGCTCGGCCACCAGGCCATGGCTGAGGTAATCACGCAGGCCGCCCTTGTACAGCCAGGTCTGGGTTTCGGGCGGCTTGTCGCCGGTCATCTCGGTCGTCAACGTCACCGTCACGCCCGGCATCAGCACCGCCTTGCTGCGCAGCAGGTGCATCAGCTCGGCCCGCGGCAGTTGGGTCGTTTCAAAGTACTTGGCATCGGGCCAGGCCCGCACGCTGGTGCCCTGCTTGCGCTCGCCCCTGGCGCACTCGCGGATCACCAGCGGCTCGATCACGTCGCCGCCCGAAAACGCCAGCGCCGCGTGCTTGCCTTCGCGCCACACGCCCACCTGCAGGCGTTTGGCCAGGGCATTGGTCACGCTGACACCCACGCCGTGCAGGCCGCCCGAGAAGCTGTAGGCCCCGCCCGAGCCCTTGTCGAACTTGCCGCCGGCATGCAGGCGGGTGTAGACGATCTCGACCACCGGCACCTGCTCTTCGGGGTGCAGGCCGAAGGGGATGCCGCGCCCATCGTCGTCCACGGTGACCGAGCCGTCGGTGTGCAAGGTGACGGCGATGCGCTTGCCAAAGCCGGCCAGGGCCTCGTCGGCCGCGTTGTCGATCACTTCCTGGATGATGTGCAGGGGGCTTTCGGTGCGGGTGTACATGCCCGGCCGCTGCTTGACGGGCTCCAGGCCTTTGAGCACGCGTATCGAAGCTTCGCCGTAGCTGCCGGCTTGTTTGGGGGGGGTGGCCATGGCGCGCGATTGTAGGCAGCGGCTCTGCCCTGATCTGCTGCCTTCAGGCCGCCGCCAGATCGAAGCGCATGTAGCAGAAGTCGGCCCGGATGGGTTCGTGCACCACCGCCCCCAGGCGCTGGTAGAAGCCGGGGCCACTGGTGCCGAAGTACACCCGCGGCACACCCAGGCGGCGCGCATCGGCCAGCACAGCCCGCACAAGGCGGCTGCCGATGCCCAGCCCACGGCAGTCGTCACGCACCACCACGCCGGCAAGCCAGGGGGACCAGTCGGGGCGATCATCGGCATCGTCGGTCACCAGGTTGGCCACGCCCACAGGCTGCCCCGCCAGCAGGGCCACCCGGCACACCGGCAGGCCGACCGTCGGCCGCGCCTGGCGCAGCCGGCGCGCCATGCCCGCCACGCTGGCTCCTGGTACGGCCTGCCAGAAAGCGTGGTGGATCAGGCTGGCCACGGCGTGCCGGTGCCCGGGCACCGCATGCAGATGGCGGATCGTGATGCGGCGGTCGGTTGACATGGGCGTGGGCATCGGGCGGTCAAGTCGGGCCAGTCTGCCAGCGGTGGCGCGCAGCCGCTAGCATCCTGCCAATGATGTCGCCTACCCCCGTCTTGCCCGCCCGCCTGTCCATGACCCAGGTACTCGTTTGCGGCGCCCTCATCGTCACGCTCAGCATGGGCATCCGCCATGGCTTCGGCCTGTGGCTGCAGCCCATCACCATGGACCGGGGCTGGACGCGCGAGACCTTCGCCTTCGCCATCGCGGTGCAAAACCTGTCCTGGGGCCTGGCCGGGCCGGTGGCAGGCATGGTCGCCGACCGCTACGGCGCGTATCGGGTGCTGCTGGTGGGTGGGCTGATGTACGCGCTGGGCCTGGTGCTGATGGCGCTGTCCACCTCGGGCCTGGCCTTCATGGGGGCGGCCGGGGTGCTGGTGGGTGCGGCGCAGGCCGGCTGCACCTATGCGGTGGTCTACGGCGTGATCGGCCGCAATGTGGACGAGCGCCAACGCTCCTGGGCCATGGGCGTGACCGCGGCGGCAGGCTCCTTCGGGCAGTTCCTGATGGTGCCGGTGGAAAGCTGGTTGATCTCCAACACCGGCTGGCAAAACGCCCTGCTGTGGCTGGGCGCCGCCGCCCTGCTGATGCTGCCCCTGGCCCGCGGCCTGAAAGAAGCGCCGTTTGCCACCCAAGCCGGCCCACAACAAAGCGTGCGTGAGGCCCTGCACGAGGCCTTCGGCAACCGCAGCTTCCAGTGGCTGACGCTGGGCTATTTCGTCTGCGGCTTCCAGGTGGTGTTCATCGGTGTGCACCTGCCCAGTTACCTGAAGGACCACGGCCTGGCGCCCGCCGTGGCCACCACTGCCCTGGCCTTGGTGGGGCTGTTCAACGTGTTCGGCACCTACACCGCCGGCTGGCTGGGCCAGCGTTGGCCCAAGCGCTTCATCCTGTCGGCCATCTACGCCTTGCGGGCGGTCGTGATCACGGTTTTTCTGCTGGCGCCGCTCACGCCCGTCAGCGTTTACCTGTTTGCGGCCACCATGGGCTTTTTGTGGCTGTCCACTGTGCCGCCCACCAATGCAGTCATCGCCCAGATTTTCGGCGTCAAGTACCTGTCGATGCTGGGTGGCTTCGTCTTCCTCAGCCACCAGGTCGGCTCCTTCATGGGTGCCTGGCTGGGCGGCAGGTTGTACGGCGCCACCGGCAGCTACGACATCGTCTGGTGGATCACGGTGGCTTTGGGCGTGGCCGCCGCGCTGATCAACTTGCCGGTGCGCGAGACGCCTATCGCGCGCGCACCGGCACCGGGCTTGGCCCGCGCATGAAGCCGCGCCCCTTTGCACTGGCGGCTCTGGTGGCCTTGGCCGCGCTGGTGCTGGCCGGTGTGTTTGCGGCCTACCTGAGCCCGCACTTGGTGGTCGATCTGGCCAACCGTGTGTGGGCCTGCTTCTGATGCACTGGATACCTCCGCCAGCCATGCATACGCACCCCGCCCCCAACCCCTCACCCTGGCTGCAACGCTGGGCCCACCTGCTGCCCGCCGGTGCCACCGTGCTGGACGTGGCCTGTGGCAGCGGCCGCCACCTGCGCTGGCTGGCCGACCACGGCCACCGGCCCACCGGCATCGACCGCGATACTGCGGCCCTGGCCGCCTGTGCCGACCTGGCCATCGCCGGCCAGGCCGAATTGATCGACGCCGACATCGAGAACGGCCTCTGGCCCTGCCCGGGCCGCACCTTCGGCGCGGTGGTGGTCACCAACTACCTGTGGCGCCCACTGTGGCCGCAGCTGATCGACGCGCTGGCGCCAGGCAGCGTGCTGATCTACGAAACCTTCGCCGATGGCAACCAGACCGTGGGCAAGCCCTCGCGAGCCGACTTCTTGCTGAAGCCGGGTGAATTGCTCAGCCGCTGCGCCGGCTTGCGGATCGTGGCCTTCGAAGACGGCTTCATCGACGCGCCCGCTCGTTTTGTGCAGCGCATCGTCGCCGTGCGCCCTCTGCCCGGTGCCGCTGAGCCCGCCCGGCACACCCTGCCCCAGCCACCCGCCTGAGGCCGCGCCAGGCCCGGCAATCTTGGCAGCCCACGCGGGCGGCTAAAATCGCCGCTTCGATAGGAATCCGCATGAAACCCATTGTTGGCAGCATCGTTGCGCTGGTCACGCCGATGAAGGAAGACGGCAGCGTTGATTACCCCGCGTTGCGCCGCCTGATCGACTGGCACATCGCCGAAGGTACCGATTGCATCGGTGTGGTGGGCACCACCGGTGAATCACCCACCGTGTCGGTGGAAGAACACTGCGAGATCATCCGTGTGACGGTGCAGCACGCCGCCGGGCGCGTGCCTGTCATGGCCGGCGCCGGTGCCAACAGCACGCGTGAAGCCATCGAGCTGAGCAAGTTCAGCAAGGAAGTAGGCGCCGATTGCAGCCTGCAGGTGGTGCCTTACTACAACAAACCGTCGCAGGAAGGCATCTACCAGCACTTCAAGGCCATTGCCGAAGCGGTGGACCTGCCGGTGGTGCTCTACAACGTGCCCGGCCGCACGGTGGCCGATATGTAGCCCGAGACCGCCCTGCGCCTGGCCGCCGTGCCCGGCGTGGTGGGCATCAAGGAGGCCAGCGGCAACATCGAGCGTGCGGCCCAGTTGATCAAGCATGCGCCGGCCGGGTTTTCCATCTATTCGGGCGACGACGGCAGCGCCGTTGCCCTGATGCTGCTGGGCGGCCATGGCAATGTCAGCGTCACCGCCAACGTGGCACCGCGCCTGATGCACGAGCTGTGCATGGCCGCCATCCAGGGCGATGTCAAGACGGCGCGTGCCATCCACCTGCGCCTGCTTTCGCTGCACAAGCAGTTGTTCTGCGAGCCCAGTCCGGCCCCCACCAAGTGGGCCCTGGAGCGCCTGGGGCACTGCCATGCCGAGGTTCGCCTTCCCATCACGCCACTCACCGCCGCCGGCCAGGCGCTGGTGAACGATGCCCTGCGTGATGCCGGCCTTC
The DNA here is from genome assembly GCA_031411195.1 of Burkholderiaceae bacterium. Taxonomy (GTDB): domain Bacteria; phylum Pseudomonadota; class Gammaproteobacteria; order Burkholderiales; family Burkholderiaceae_C; genus Pseudaquabacterium. The sequence continues at coordinate 5,802 of JANOAQ010000718.1, forward strand.
TGTGAGCATGCGCGCCATTCGCCACGACCCGGGCTTTGATACCACCGGCTATCCTGTCCGCCATTCGACCTGCTGCCCCCATGGCAGCACCCGATTGCCTGCTCATCCGCCTGCCGGAGAGCGATTCCTGGAGACCTGCAACGTGAATCCCGTGTTTGCCACCACCACCTTGCGCGCGGCCACCGTGCTGCTGGCCTTGTCGCTGGGCGCCTGTTCCAGTTTTGAAAAGCTGATGTCCGGCGACAAGATCGACTACCGCGGCCAGGCCAACAAGGTGCAGCCTCTTGAAGTGCCACCCGACCTGACCCAACTGGCCCGTGAAGGCCGCTACCAGGCGCCTACCAGCGTGGTCAGCGCGTCCACCCTGCGCCAGCCCGGCGCAGCGGCGGCCGACCCGGTGTCCACTGTGGCCCCCAACGCGGTTGCCGATATGCGCATCGAACGCCAGGGCAATACCCGTTGGCTGGTGAGCAGCCTGCCGCCTGAAAAGCTGATTCCGCAGATTCGCACCTTCTGGAACGAGCGGGGGTTTGCGGTGGCCATCGACAACCCCGAAATCGGCCTGATCGAAACCGAATGGGCCGAGAACCGCGCCAAGATTCCGCAGGACCTGATCCGCCGCACCATTGGCCGCGTGTTGGAAGGCTTCTATTCCACCCCAGAGCGCGACAAGTTCCGCACCCGGGTCGAGCGCACCGCCACCGGCAGCGAGGTCTACATCACCCACCGCGGCATGCAGGAAATCTACCCTAGTGAAGGGCGCGACCGCACCGTGTGGCAACCGCGTGCAGCCGACCCTGAACTGGAAGCCGAATTCCTGTCGCGCCTGATGGTCAAGCTGGGCAGCAAGGACGAGGTGGCGCGCGCCACCGTGGCCAATGCCCCGGCCGGTGCCGTGCGTGCCAAACCCACTGTTGTGCCCGCTACCGCCGCCATGGTGGTGTCCGAGCCCTTCGACCGCGCCTGGCGCCAGGTGGGCCTGGCCCTGGACCGCAGCGGCTTCACGATCGAAGACCGTGACCGCAGCGCCGGCTTGTACTTCGTGCGCTATGTCGACCCCAAGACCGTCGGCAAGGACGAGCCCAACTTCATCTCCAAGATGTTCGGTGGCGACAAGGAAGTACGCGCTCAGCGTCTGCGTGTGCAGGTCAAGGCCGATGGCGGCAAGACCCTGGTCACCATGCAGACGGCCGACGGCGCGGCCGACAACAGCGAGAGCGCCCGCGCCATCATCGGCAAGCTGATGGACGAGATCAAGTGATGAGGCGGGCTGCCTGATCAGGCGGCGCACCAGGAGACCCGACGATGCAACAGGCAGAAGACTTCCGGGCTGAGAGTCAGGCCCTGTTCGGCCTGCTCCAACAGGCCGATGATGGCCAGTTCCGCCAGCCGACGCTGTTCAAAGGCTGGACCATCAACGCGGTGCTGCAGCACCTGCACTTCTGGAACCAGATGGCCGGCCTGCAATTGAGCGACGAGGCCTTGCTGTTGCAACGCATCGCCGCCGTGATGGCCCACCCTGGCGGCATGCGTGACTTCGAAAACGCCCATTTCCAGGGCCTGGCTGGCCACGCCTTGCTGCAGGCCTGGCACCAAGGCTTCGAGGCCACCGCCGACGCGTTCGCCAAGGCCGACCCCAAGGCCCGCCTGAAATGGCCCGGTCCCGACATGAGCGCCCGCTCTTCGATCACCGCCCGCCTGATGGAAACCTGGGCGCATGGCCAGGAGGTCTACGACCACCTGGGCGTGGTGCGCCAGAACGCCGACCGGGTGCAGAACATCGTGATGCTGGGCGTCAACACCTTCGGTTGGACCTATGCCACCCGCCGCGAGACACCGCCCGGCCCCATGCCGCACCTGGTGCTGACCTCGCCTTCGGGCCTGGTGTGGACTTATGGAGAGGCCAGCAACACCGAGCGCATCGAGGGCCGGGCCGACGAATTCTGCCAAGTGGTGACCCAGACCCGCAACGTGGCCGACACCGGCCTGCGGGTCACCGGCCCGGTGGCGACCGACTGGATGGCCAAGGCCCAGTGTTTTGCCGGCGCGCCGCAGACGCCGCCCGCGCCAGGCACCCGCCGCATCAACAGCACGCGCCGCTGACTGCGCCAAGCAGGCGCAGCCGCTGCGGGGGTGGGCTCATTCAATGGGCCTTCTCCCAGTTGGGCCCCACGCCCACTTCGGCCAACAGCGGCACGCTCAATTTCGCAGCGCCGGCCATCAACAACGGCACCTGTTCGCGCACCCAGGGCAGTTCATCGTCCGGCACCTCGAAGACCAGTTCGTCGTGCACCTGCATCACGATGGTGCTGCGCTTGGCGCCAGCGTCCAGGGCGCCCTGCACCGCCAGCATGGCCAGCTTGATCAGGTCGGCCGCCGTGCCCTGCATGGGCGCGTTGATGGCCTGGCGCTCCGCGCCAGCCCGCTTGGGGCCGTTGCCACCCCGGATGTCCTTCAACTCGATGCGCCGGCCGAACAAGGTTTCGACATAGCCTTTTTCGGCCGCGCTGACCTTGGTTTCGTCCATGTAGCGCTTCACGCCGGCAAAACGGGCGAAGTAGCGCTCGATGAAATCCCTGGCCATCTTTTGATCGATGCCCAGCGCCTGGGCCAGGCCGAAGGCGCCCATGCCGTAGATCAACCCGAAGTTGATGGTCTTGGCGTAGCGCCGCTGCTCGCTGGTGACGGCGTCAACCGTGGTGTTGAACACCTCGGCCGCAGTGGCCTTGTGCACGTCCAGGCCTTCGGCAAAAGCGCGGGTCAGGCTCGGATCGCCGCTGATGTGGGCCATGATGCGCAGCTCGATCTGGCTGTAGTCGGCCGACACGATCTGGCACCCCGGCGGGGCGATGAAGGCCTCGCGCACACGCCGGCCCTCGGCGGTGCGGATGGGGATGTTCTGCAGGTTGGGGTCGTTGCTGCTCAGCCGCCCGGTGATG
>JANOAQ010000719.1:0-9559 GCA_031411195.1 Burkholderiaceae bacterium
TCTGGGCCTTGATCTTCACCTACATGTGGGCGGGCCCCCACCACCTGCACTACACCGCGCTGCCCGATTGGGCGCAAAGCGTGGGCATGATCTTCTCGCTGGTGCTGCTGGCGCCCAGCTGGGGCGGCATGATCAACGGCATCATGACCCTCAGCGGTGCCTGGCACAAGCTGCGTGACGACCCCATCCTGAAGTTCCTGATCGTGTCACTCTCGTTTTACGGGATGAGCACTTTCGAGGGCCCGATGATGTCGATCAAGACCGTCAACGCGCTCAGCCACTACACCGACTGGACGGTGGGCCACGTGCACAGCGGCGCCCTGGGCTGGGTGGGCCTGATCTCGATGGGCGCGCTCTACCACCTGATTCCCAAGATGTTCGGCCGCGACAAGATGCACAGCGTGCGGGCGATCGAGCTGCACTTCTGGATAGCCACCATCGGCATCGTGCTCTACATCGCTGCGATGTGGATCGCCGGGGTGATGCAAGGCCTGATGTGGCGTGCGGTCAACCCCGACGGCACCCTGGTCTACAGCTTTGTCGAGAGCGTGAAGGCCACCTACCCCTTCTATGTGATCCGCCTGGGTGGCGGCCTGCTCTACCTCACTGGCATGTTGATCATGGGTTGGAACACCTTCATGACGGTCAAGGGCGGCAAGGTGGTTGAAGCCCGCATCCCGCTCGTGGCTGCCCACGCCTGACCCAAGGAGAAAACGACATGGCAAACCATGCAAACGGCGGTCACCAGAAGATCGAGACCAGCAACTTCCTGATGATCGTGCTGATCCTGCTGGCCATCCTCTTCGGCGGCCTGGTCGAGATCATTCCGCTGTTCTTCCAGCGCAGCACCACGCAACCGGTTGAGGGGCTCAAGCCCTACACCGCGCTGCAACTGGCTGGCCGAGACGTCTACATCCGCGAGGGCTGCTACAACTGCCACTCGCAGATGATTCGTCCCTTCCGGGCCGAGACGCTGCGTTATGGCCCTTTTTCGACCGCGGGCGAGTTCGTCTACGACCACCCCTTCCAGTGGGGCAGCAAGCGCACCGGCCCTGACCTGCACCGGGTGGGCGGCAAGTACAGCGACGAATGGCACCGCATCCACCTGACCAACCCGCGTGACCTGGTGCCCGAGAGCAACATGCCGGCCTACAACTGGCTCAATACCGGCATGCTGGATCCAGCCGATATGTCCCCAAAGCTCAAGGCCCTGCGCATCGTGGGTGTGCCCTACACCGACGACGAGATCGCCAAGGCGGGCGACGAGGTCAAGGGCAAGTCCGAGATGGATGCCGTCATCGCCTACCTGCAGGTGATGGGCACCGCCCGCAAGTGACGCCAATCAATGCACCGCGAACAGGAGAACCGTCATGGACGTCAATGACCTGCGCAGTCTGACCACGCTGTTCATGTTCGTGGTCTTCATCGGCATCGTGGTCTGGGCCTGGGCGAGCCGTCGCCAGGCGGGTTTCGACGATGCCGCGCAATTGCCGTTCGTCGAAAACCCGGTGGACGACCTGCCGCCGGCAGGCACCCAAGGAGAGAAAAAATGAGTGACTTCATCAACAGCGGATGGGCGCTGTATGTTGCCGGCATCACCATCGCCGGGCTGGTGTTCTGCATCTTCATCCTGGTGGTGGCGAGCAAGCGCACCGTGATGTCCAACGACAACTCGACCGGCCATGTGTGGGACGAAGACCTCAAGGAGATGAACAACCCGTTGCCGCGCTGGTGGATGTGGTTGTTCGTGTTGACGGTGGTGTTTTCTGCAGCCTACCTGGCGCTGTACCCGGGGCTGGGCTCCTACCCCGGCACCTTCAAATGGACCAGCACCGGTCAATGGGAGGCCGAGCAGGCCAAGGCCCATGCCGCCATGGCCCCGGTGTATGCCAAGTACACGGCCATGAAGCCTGAAGAACTGGCCAAGGACCCGCAAGCCATGGGCATTGGCGAGCGCTTGTTCGTCAACAACTGCGCGCAGTGCCACGGCTCGGACGGGCGCGGCAGCAAGGGCTTTCCCAACCTGACCGACAGTGACTGGCTGGGCGGCACCGGCGCCGGATACATTGCCAAGACCATCACCGCAGGTCGCACCGGGATGATGCCGCCGATGGCCGCGGCTGTGGGTGGCCCCGAGGATGTGAAGAACGTGGCCAACTACGTGCTCAACCTTGCAGGCAGCCCGCACAACAACGTGGCCTCTGAACTGGGCAAGGCCAAGTTCGCGTCCTGCGCGGCGTGCCACGGGCCTGACGGCAAGGGCAACCAGGTGCTGGGGGCGCCCAACCTGACCGACAAGGTGTGGCTGCATGGCTGGGGCGAAGAGGCCATCGTCACCATGGTCAACAACGGCAAGACCAATGTGATGCCGGCCTTTGACAAGCGTCTGTCGCCTGAGCAGATCCAGGTGCTGGCCGCCTATGTCTGGAACCTGTCGCAGACCACGGCTGTGGCTGCAGCCAAATAAGCGGCCTGCCATCCGCACTGACCTGATGAGCGAATCCATCCGTCCGCAAGCGCCAAGCCCTTCGGCGGCCGCCCGGGTGGCTGATGCCCAGGGACTGGTGGGCGACGACGCTGCGGTGGCGGTCGTCTCGCTCTACCAGAAGCAGAAGAAGATCTACGCCCGCGCAGTGAGCGGGCTGTTCGCCACCTGGCGCTGGTCGCTGGTGTGGTTCACCCAGCTGCTGTTCTACGGCCTGCCCTGGCTGAGCTGGAACGGCCGCCAGGCGGTGCTTTTCGACCTGGGAAGCCGGCGCTTCTACATCGGTCCGCTGGTGCTCTACCCGCAGGACTTCATCTACCTGACGGCCATCTTGATCATTTCGGCCTATGCGCTGTTCCTGTTCACCGCCGTGGCAGGTCGCCTGTGGTGCGGCTTTGCCTGCCCGCAGACGGTGTACACCGAGATCTTCATGTGGGTCGAGCGCAAGATCGAGGGTGATCGCATCGCCCGAATGCGGCTGGATGAAGCCCCCTGGTCGATCAACAAGCTCTGGCGCAAGACAGGCACGCAGGCCGCCTGGGTCCTGCTGTCGCTGTGGACGGGCTTCACCTTCGTGGGCTACTTCACGCCGATCACCACGCTGGCGGCTTCGGCCGTGTCGCTGGGCTTCGGGCCCTGGGAGTGGTTCTGGGTGCTGTTCTATGCCCTGGCCACTTACGGCAATGCCGGCTTCCTGCGCGAGCAGGTGTGCAAGTACATGTGCCCTTACGCGCGCTTCCAGAGCGCGATGTTCGACAAGGACACGCTGATCATCAGCTACGACGCCGAGCGCGGCGAGCCGCGTGGCTCGCGCAGCCGCAAGGCCGATCCGGCCAAGCTGGACCTGGGCGCCTGCATCGACTGCGGCCTGTGCGTGCAGGTATGCCCCACCGGCATCGACATCCGCCAGGGTTTGCAGTACGAGTGCATCGGCTGCGCCGCCTGCGTCGACGTATGCGACGGGGTGATGGACAAGATGGGCTACGCCCGGGGCCTGGTGCGCTACGACACGCAAAACGGCCTGGCCCAGCACCTCACGCGCAGCCAACGCCTGGCGCGCATCTTCCGCCCGCGGGTCATCGTCTACAGCGCCATCCTTGTGCTGGTGGTGGTGAGTCTGTTTGTCAGCCTGGCCATGCGCAATCCCTTCCGCGTGGATGTGGTGCGCGACCGCGCCTCACTGGCCCGCCTGGTCGACGACGGCCAGATCGAGAACATCTACCGCCTGCAGATCATGAATGCCACCGAGCGGGCCCAGCAATACCAGGTGGGCGTGCTGGGGTTGCCGGGCATCGGCCTGGGTACCTTGCCCGAGTTGAAGCTGGCTCCGGCCGAGGCGCGTTGGGTGACCGTGTCAGTTCGGGTACCGCCCGAGGCGGCCCAGATGGCCGGGGCAGGCGCCCACCCCATACAGTTCGAGATCAGCCTGCGTGACACTGACGCGCGGGGTCATGCCACCAGCGGCTCGGCCATCACCGAACGATCAACCTTTGTCGTGCCGCGCTGAGCGCTCGACTGGAGACCACCATGAAGCCATCCAACGATCTGCATGCCGACGTACCCGTCAACCCGCCCTGGTGGCGTGTGGGCATGGTGTGGCTGGTGCTGGGCGGCCCGGCTGTCGTGGTGGTGGCCAGCCTTGGTACCGCCGTCGTGGCCTACCTCAACATGGATGAAGTGCTGGTTGAAACCCCATCCGCCCGCCACGCGCCGGTGCAGCCCACAGGTGATACGCCCGCTGTGCAGGCCCGCAACCATGCGGCCACCGCAGCGCCTCGTTGAACCGGACTAGCGCGAATGTCTTCAGCCACCTTCAAGATGCGGGCCATGGCCATCCTGTGGCCCGCCTTCCTGATGGCAGGGGTGCTCGAGATGCTGGTCTTCTCGGTGATCGACCCTATCAACCTGCACTGGTTTGGCGGCGCGCCCATCGGGCTGTCGCCCACAACGGTGTACTCGCTGGCCTTTTTCGTGTTCTGGACGGTCATTGCCACGGCGGGCGCCTTGACCCAGTTTCTAGAGATGTCGGCCGACGAGCTGAACCAGGGGCCGGTGCGGCGTTCTGCCTCCCAATGGCCCCGATAAGGCCATCGTTTCAGCAGTTGGCGCCGTTCACCAGGCTTTGCAACTTGTCCTGTTCGAGGATGCGAATCTGCCGCTGCTTGACGTCCAGGATGCCGTCGTCCTGGAACTTGCTGAAGGTGCGGCTCACGGTCTCAAGCTTCAGGCCCAGGTAGCTGCCGATCTCTTCGCGCGTCATCCGCAGGATCAGTGCCGACGCCGAGAAGCCGCGCGCCTGCAAGCGCTGGGTGAGGTTCAACAAGAAGGCGGCGAGGCGTTCTTCGGCCCTCATGCTGCCCAGCAGCAGCATCACGCCGTGGTCTCGCACGATCTCGCGGCTCATGATCTTGTGAAACTGGTGCTGCAGTTCGCTGAACTCGCGGCTCAGGCCTTCCAACTGGCCGTAAGGGATGACGCAGACCTGCGAATCCTCCAGCGCCACCGCGTCGCAGGTGTGGCTGTCGGTGCTGATGCCGTCCAGCCCCAGCAGTTCGCCGGCCATTTGAAAGCCAGTGACCTGATCGCGACCATCCTCAGCGGACACGCAGGTCTTGAAGAAGCCGGTGCGCACGGCGTAGAGCGACTGGAATTCGTCGCCTGCGCGGAACAAGGTGTCGCCACGACCGACGGTGCGGCGCGTGGCCACGAGCGTGTCCAGGCGGTCAAGGTTCTCACGGGTGAGGCCCACCGGCAGACACAGCTCACGCAAGTTGCAACTCGAACACGCGACCTTGAAGGCGTCAACGCGCGGCTTGGTGGATTCGGCAGAGGTGGTCATGTTTTGCATTATGGGTACGGGACGGCTTGACAGCCGTCAATTCCGCAGTGGTTCAGGTTCGACGCCCAGTTGCCCCTTGTTCTGGCAAACCTGAGAGACGGGCGCATCCATTGTTCGAGTGCCGGCGTGGGCGTAGATTGAGCCAGATCAAGCCGCAGAGTGGCCGCTTTGGCAAAGTGCGTTCCATGCTGAAAGCCGATGTCGACCAAGTCCCTGTGCTCACCGAAGCGATGTTGCGTCGCCTGGATCGGCCGGGCCCTCGCTATACCTCTTACCCCACCGCAGACCGGTTTGTCGAGGCGTTCGGGCCGGCCGAATACCGCCAGGCGCTGACCCAACGCGCGGCGGGCGCCAATGTCGGCGGCAATCCGCCGCTGTCGCTGTACATCCACATCCCGTTCTGTGAATCGGTGTGCTACTACTGCGCCTGCAACAAGGTCATCACCAAACACCACGACAAGGCCGTCGAATACCTGGAGGTGCTGGCCCAGGAGGTGGCACTGAACGTGGCCGTGCTGGGTACGGGCCAGGCGGTGACGCAATTGCACCTGGGTGGCGGCACGCCTACCTTCCTGTCGGACGAAGCGTTGACGCAGTTGATGACCATGCTGCGTGCGTCCTTCAAGGTCACTGCGGGCGCCGAGATTTCGATCGAGGTCGACCCCCGTACCGCCTCGCCAGACCGGTTGCGCCACTTTGCCGCCTTGGGTTTCAACCGGCTGAGTTTCGGGGTGCAAGACTTCGACGCGGATGTGCAGAAGGCGGTGCACCGGGTCCAGCCGTTTGAGTCGGTTCGCGACCTCATGATGGCCGCGCGTGAGATCGGCTTCGAGTCGATCAACGCCGACCTGATCTACGGCCTGCCCAAGCAGACACCAGAATCGTTTGCCCACACGGTGGCCCAGGTGGCCCAATTGCGGCCAGACCGCATCGCGCTGTACGCCTACGCCCACCTGCCGCAGCGCTTCAAGCCGCAGCGGCGCATCATCATCGAACAACTGCCCCCACCCGACCACCGCGTGGCCATGCTGGGGGGTGCGATTGCCGGCTTCATCGGCCACGGCTACACCTACATCGGCATGGACCACTTCGCCTTGCCGGGCGATTCATTGGCCGCCGCCAAGCGGCAAGGGCGCCTGCACCGCAACTTCCAGGGCTACAGCACCCAGCCCGACTGCGACCTGATCGCGCTGGGCGTGTCGGCCATCGGCCGCATGGGTGCCACCTACAGTCAGAACGCCAAGACGGTGGACGAGTACTACGACGCTGTGCGGCAGGGCCAATTCCCCATCGTGCGCGGCCTGACCCTGACGCGCGACGATCTGGTGCGCCGGGCCGTGGTGATGGCGCTGATGTGTCAGGGCCGGCTGGAATTCGAATCCATTGAGCTGGCGCATCTGGTCAAGATTCGCGACTACTTCAAGACCGAGCTCGACGATTTGGCCGAGCTGCAGGCGCTGGGGCTGTGCGAGTTGAGCGAAACCGGTGTGCAGGTCACCGCATCCGGCTGGTACTTCGTGCGTGCCGTCGCCATGGTTTTCGACAAGCACCTTCGTGCAGACCAGGTGCGTGAGCGCTTTTCACGCATCATCTAGCCCATGAACGAGACGCTGCTCATCAGCGCGGTGCTGATGGGCCTGGCGGGCACTCCGCACTGTTTGGCCATGTGTGGCGCCGCTTGCACTGCCGCCACGGGGGGTGGGCGCGCAGGCGCACTTTGGGCTTTTCATGGTGGACGCCTGGTGGCCTACGCGGCTGCCGGTGCGGTGGCGGCGGCCAGTGTGGGTGCCCTGGCCAGCCTGGGGCAAGCCGTGGCGGCGCTGCGCCCCTTGTGGACCTTGGTGCATATCGCCGCGCTGACCTTGGGCCTGTTTTTAGTGTGGCAAGGGCGCCAACCTGCCTGGATGGAACGCCTGGGCCATGAGCGCGCTCATTCGGTTGAACACCGGGCCGGCGAGCGTTGGCAAGTGCTGTCCGGCCCAACCCGCAGCGCGGGCTTGGGTCTGGCCTGGGTTGCCTGGCCTTGCGGTTTGCTGCAGTCGGCGTTGCTGGTGGCCGGCCTGGCCAACACGGCCGCTGGCGGGGCGTTGGTGATGGCCAGTTTTGCCATGGCATCGGCGGCTGGCTTGATCGTTGGCCCAGCGTTGTGGCGCCAACTGGCCAGGGGGCAGGGCAACTCGACCTGGGCATCGGGCGCAATGGCGGTGCGCGTGGCCGGTGCGGCGCTTGCACTGGCGTCGGCATGGGCATTGGGCCATGGGCTGTGGACGCGGTTTGCGGCCTGGTGCCTTTCTTGACGAAAAATCAACGCTTGAATTGACTCTCGAAAAACCGGCGAACCAATGAAAACGCCCGGCGGAGCCGGGCGTTTTGCAGAATCCCCGGCCGCAAGCGGCCAGGGAAACCGAAGAATTTACTTCTTCGCAGAAGCGGCAGCGGCCGGGGCAGCGGCGGGCTTCTTGTCAGCCTTCATGTCGGCCTTCTTGTCGGCCTTCGAAGCGGCGGCGGCGGGAGCAGCTGCCTTCTCGTCCTTCTTGGCATCGGCAGCGAAAGCACCGGTGGTGGCGAAGGCGGCGAGGGTCAGAGCGGCCAGGAGCTTGGTCATGGGGAAAGTCCTAAATAGATGTTGAGGTAGCCCACCTACTTTGGGCAGGCCTATCGGAAACGCGTGCCGTTGTCAGTTGGTTGACAAGGCGAATGACAAAAAAATCTGCGGGTTTTCCCATACGGAAGCCATGCGGGCGGCCATGAACCCTGGCGCAGCGCAGCCGCAGGCCCTCGCGCTGCTGGACACCCTTGGAAAGCGTGCTGGCGGGCCTGCGCGCGCTGCATGCGGACGACGATGCGCTTCTGGCCGCTGCCAGTGTGGTCCGGTGAGCCCTTCGGGGCGGGCCACGAAGCCATCGAGACAGCGCCCTGGCTGCTCGATGTGCGCCGCGCTGTTGTTTTCGCACAGGCAACAGCGGTGATCCCGGGTGCGCAGTGGCGCGACCCGGCGACGGTCGGCACCTGGGCGGCGCAATTGCCGCGCGAACGCGCCGTGCTGGCGTACTGCGTGTATGGCCACGAGGTGGGTCACGTCACCGCCCTGCGCCTGCGGGCCGAGGGCGTGGATGCCCGCTATCTGCAGGGCGGCATCGACGGCTGGGTAGCGGCCGGCCGGCCCACCAGTGGCAAGCCGGCGCCGCCCTGATGTGCCGCCATCATCGCCCGCCAGGGCTGCCGGCCGGCGCCTGCACCCGCAGTGCCTTGGCAGCCCACCAGCCCAGCAGTACCAGGGGCAGGGCGATGCCGAAAGACCAGCGGATGCCCCAGGCCGTGGCCACCCAGCCCAGCAGCGGCGGACCCGCCAGAAAGGCCAGGAACGACGTTTGCGCCAGCGCCGCCACATTGACGGCGGCCGGTCGGTCGGTGGACTGGGCAGCGGCCGACATGGCCAGCGGAAAGATCGCGCTGGTGCCCACGCCCATCAGCCCAAAGCCTGCCAGAGCCACGGCCGGGTGTGGTGCCAGCAGCACCGCCAAGGCCCCGATGCCCAGCAGCAGTTGCAAGGCGCGCGCTACCCGCTCGGGGCCGTGACGCGCCACGAAACCATCGGCCACCAGGCGCGCTGCAGCCTGCAAGCCGGCACCCAGGGATACTGCCAGACCGGCCACGAAGGGCGTGGCACCAAAGGCGTCACGCATGTAGATGGCCGACCATTCGGCGCCGGCGCCTTCCAGCACCATCGCCCCCAGGGTGGCGGCCACCAGCACGGCCGTGGTGCGCGTGGGGCGGGCCCAGCGTGGGGCGTCGCCACCATGGCTGTCCGGGCGGTGGGCGCCCGCCTCAAAGCCGTGCAGCACCACGGCGCAGGCCACGGTGATCACGACCACCATGCTGGCCAGGTGGGCCTGCAGGGGAACGCCCCACTGGGCAAGACCTGCCCCGATCAGCCCGGCGCCGAAAAAGCCGATGCTCCAGAAGGCATGTGCGCGGCTCATGATGCGGCGGCCCAGCCGGTGCTCGGCTCGGTCGGCCTCCAGATTGACGACGATCTCTACCGCGCCGATGCACAGGCCCGCGGGTACCAGCAGCAGGTACAGGGCCAGCGGGCCGGTGGCCCAGCTGGCGGCTGCATACCCCCCAGCGATCAGCGGTATGCCGGCCATCAGCACAGCGCGGTGGCCGACACGCTCCAGCCAGCGGCTGGCCAACGTCAGCGATATCAGCGTGCCGCTGGCCGTGCCGATCAG
>JANOAQ010000720.1:0-1714 GCA_031411195.1 Burkholderiaceae bacterium
CAAACAGTTGGCCCACAAATCCCGCGATGCCCTGCGGAAAAGCCAGCACCAGCAGCAGCACGATGGCGCCCAGCAGCGCGCGCCAGTAGTCGGTGCTGCGGGCCACGGTGTCTTGCAGCCAGGTGAAGGTGACGGCACCCACCACCGGGCCGGCCAGGGTTTGCACACCGCCCAGCAGCACCATCACCAGGCCGTCCACGCTCTTGCCCACGGCCATGCTGTCGGGCGAGATGCTGCCCTTGCTGAAGGCGTACAAGCCACCGGCCAGGCCGGCCGCCACCGCCGCCAGCACGAAGGCCGCCCACTGGATGCGCTTGACGTCGATGCCGATCGCGTCGGCACGCAAGGGTGAGTCGCGCCCGGCCCGCATCGCCAGGCCGAAGGGCGAAAACAGCACCCGCCGCAGCACCAGCACCCCGCCCACCACCGCCGCCAAGGTGAGGAAGTAATAGGCCGTCTTGCTGCTCAGCCACTCGGCTGGCCACACACCCGTCAGGCCGTTGCTGCCGCCGGTGAAGTCGTCCCATTGGAAGGTGACCGACCAGACGATCTGGGCAAACGCCAGCGTGAGCATGGCCAGGTAGACGCCCGACAATCGCACGCAGAACCAGCCGAACACCAGCGCGCCCAGGCCCGCCATCAGCGGCGCACCCAGCAAAGCCGCCTCCATAGGCCAGCCGGCTTTGAGCATCAACAAGGCCGCCGCATAAGCGCCCAGGCCGAAGTAGGCCGCGTGGCCGAAGCTGTGCATGCCGGCCGGGCCCATGATGAAGTGCAGGCTGGCGGCAAACAGCGCAGCGGTGAGCAGGTCGATGGCCAGCACGGTGATGTAGGGACTGCTGGCAGTCGCCGTTGGCAGCGCCAGCAGGATGACCAACAGTGCCGCCGCAGCCAACAGCAATGGGCGCCCGGCGGCGCGCAAGGGCGGCTCGACCGCCGCCGTGTTGCGGCTGGCCGCCTGGGCGCGGCCCATCAGGCCCCAGGGCCGCCACACCAGCACCACGGCCATCACCAGAAACTCGGCCACCAGGGTGAGCTTGCTGAAGCTGAAATCCATGCCGAACCAATGCACCGTGCCGATGCCCACGCACAACGCCTTGATCTCGGCAATCAGCAGCGCGGCCACGTAGGCGCCCGGGATCGAGCCCATGCCGCCCACCACCACCACCACGAAGGCATCGCCGATGGTGAGCAGGTCGAGGTTGAGCGAGGCCGGCTCGCGCGGCAATTGCAGCGCACCTCCCAGGCCGGCCAGCATCGCCCCCAGGGCGAACACGCTGGTGAACAGCCAGGCCTGGTTGACGCCCAGCGCGCCCACCATCTCGCGGTCTTGCGTGGCCGCGCGCACCAGGGTGCCCCAGCGGGTGCGGGTCAGCAGCAGCCACAGCGCGCCCAGCACCAGCGGGCCCACCACGATCAGCAGCAGGTCGTAGGTGGGGAAGCGCCGGCCCAGGATGTCGATGCTGCCCGACAAGCCCGGCGCGCGTGGCCCCAGCAGGTCTTCGGGCCCCCACAGCCACAGCGCCGCGTCCTTGATGACCAGCACCAGGGCAAAGGTGGCCAGCAGCTGAAACAGCTCGGGTGCGCGGTAGATGCGGCGCAGCAGCACCACCTCCACCAGCGCGCCGAAAGCACCTACCGCCAGCGCCGACAACACCAGCGCCGGCCAGAAGCCCAGGCCGGTGCCGAGTTTTTCAACCAGCGTGTAGGCGAC
>JANOAQ010000721.1:0-3668 GCA_031411195.1 Burkholderiaceae bacterium
TGCTGCTGGCCATCAACCCCGGCGGCGCCACCGTCAAGTTGCCCGGCACCAGCACCACCGACCCCGCCTTTGGCCTGCCCGCCACCTGGATTGAAGAACGCCAGCGCGAAATGGCCCAGATGAATGGGTTTACGGTGGTTGATTGCGCGACCGTCGTGGCCACCCATCTTTCACACTTGATGCAAGTGAACGCGGCACGCCTGCTGGGCCGGGTAGAGACCCAGCAGCTCGTGGAGCACGTCACCAAGCAGGCCCCCAAGCTCATCGAGGATGTGATTCCCAAAATGGTCGGCATCGCCACATTGCAGAAAGTCCTGCAGCTGCTGCTGGACGAAGGTGTGCACATCCGCGACATGCGCAGCATCGTCGAGTGCATCGCCGAGCACGCCGCCGTGGTCAGCGACCCGGCCGAGCTGGCCCGCCGCATCCGGGTGCACCTGTCGCCGGTGATCGTCCAGCAGATCTACGGGCCGGTCAAGGAACTGGACGTGATCGCCCTGGAGCCCGACCTGGAGCGCCTGGTCACCCAGGCCCTGACCAGCCCGCACGGCGCCGCGCTCGACCCCGGCGTGGCCGACACCCTCACCCGCGAGGCGGCCAATACCGCCCGCAAGCAGGAAGACCTGGGCCAGCCTGCCTGCCTGCTGGTGCCCGACGCCATCCGCGTGCCGATGGCGCGGCTGCTCAAGCGTGCGGCGCCCCGGCTGAAGGTGCTGGGGCACAGCGAGATTCCCGAGACCCATTCGATCCGCATCGGCTCGATCATTGGAGCCAGTACATGAGCCCCCACGCTCACCCATGTTCGCTGCCCCCCGAGGGGGCGTTGGCCTCCTTTGAGGCGGCTCGGCAGGAGGCCAAATGAACGTCAAGCGATTCACTGCCCGCACCGCCCGCGAGGCCCTCGCTCTGGTGCGCGAAGCGCTGGGTGACGATGCCGTCGTGCTGAGCACCAAACCTGGCGGCGACGGTGTCGAGGTGCTGGCCCTGGCCCCCGAAGGCATGGCCCGCATCGAACAGGCCGCAGCCCAGACATCGGCCCCGCGTGCGCCGCAGCCGCCTGTGGTGGTCGACAAACCTTCCTGGCCCACCACCCTGGCCGAGCGCATCGCCGCCCGGGGAGAGCGGATGGAGGCCCGCGCCGATACCCGCCAGGAGCCCACCCTGTTCGGCGAACCGACGCCGCCGGCCGACGCTGTGCGTGGCCGCGCACCGCCTCAAGCCGCCATCGACAAGGGCGTGGCCCGGGATGTCGAGACCCTGGGCATGAGCACGCTGACCTTTCAGGACTATGTGCGCGAGCGCATGCTCAAGCGCCGCCAGGCCGAGCTGGACCAGCAGAGCGCACCCTCGGTGGTCGAGGCGCTCAAGGGCGCCAGCGCGCCGGCCCGGCCAGCCGGCCCGTCGCCGCAATCCCTTGCACCGCAGGCCTTGCGCTCGGTGGCCGACAGCCGCCGCCAGGACGGCCACACCGAGCTCCAGGCCCAGCCCGAGCGCCATGCCGCACTGCGCGAACGCATCGCCGCAGCCGCCAAGCCCAGGCGCGAGCCGCCCGTGCTGCGCGACGAGATCCGCCCGGCACCGGGTCGGCATGCCTTTCTGGACGATGGCGCCGTGGTGCCCGCCCTGGCCCGCCCGCAAGAGCGCGACGAGCTGATGGGCGAACTGCGCTCAGTGCGCGCCTTGATCGACGAGCGCTTCGGCATGCTGGCCTTCATGGAGCGGCTGCAGCGCGACCCGCGCCAGGCCACGTTGTCGCAAAAGCTGTTCGATACCGGCCTGTCACCGGCCCTGGTGCGCAAGCTGGTGCAAAGCCTGCCTGATGCCCGCCAGGCGCCTGACGAGATGGCCTGGGCCGCGGGGGTGCTGGAGCGCAACCTGCTGACCGACGAACACGAGCTGCCGCTGGAAGACCATGAGGGCGTGCTGGCCCTGATCGGCCCCACCGGCGTGGGCAAGACCACCAGCACCGCCAAGCTGGCAGCGGCCTTTGCCACCAAGCACGGCGCCGCCAACCTGGGCCTGATCACGCTGGATGCCTACCGGGTGGCAGCCCACGAGCAACTGCGCACCTATGGCCGCATCCTGGGTGTGCCGGTGCACACCGCGCACGACCGCGCCTCGCTCGAAGACCTGCTCAACCTGCTGTCGGGCAAGCGCCTGGTGCTGATCGACACCGCCGGCATGGCCCAGCGCGATGCCCGCACCCGTGAGCTGCTGGAGATGCTGCAGCACCCCAACATCCAGAAGCTGCTGGTGATCAACGCCGCTGCCCAGGGCGAGACGGTGGAAGACGTGATGGTGGCCTACGGCGTGCCGCAATGTGCCGGCGTCATCGTCAGCAAGCTCGACGAAGCGGTCAAGCTGGGCCCGGCGCTGGACGCGCTGATTCGCCACCGCGCCAAGGTGGTGGGCGTGGCCAATGGCCAGCGGGTGCCTGAAGACTGGCACCGCCTGTCGGCCCAGGCGCTGGTGCAGCGGGCCCTGCGTGGCGGAGGTGGTGCCTCGTGGCGGCTGGACGCCGCCGAAGTGAACCTGCTGTTTGCCGCCACGCAAGGTGGCGGTTACCCCGCTGCCGCCCCCTTGCACGCCTGACGCCTGACTCGATCACCCGAACCATCCCTTCAACCGACTGTTGCCCCCGCCGTCCATGCCCGCCCAGCCCCTTCGCCGTTCTGCTGCGCCCCGAGACCAGGCCCATGGCCTGCGTCAGCTCTTTGCGGGTCAGGAGCCTTGCCTCGTGCCCTTGGTGCACAACCCCCATGTCAGCGGTGCCGGTGTGGTGATGGAGCGTTTGTGCGCTGCCTTCGCAGCACGCGGCCTGCGCAGCCTGGTGGTCGATGCCGCCGACACCGCATCCCCCCCGCACGAGCTGGCCAGTGTGGACCTGGGTGCCTGTGTCGAGGTGCTGTCGCCCAGCGTGTCCTACCTCGCCGCGCGGGGCTTGCCCATGAACTACCTGGACAGCCGCGCCACCCAGGTGGGCTTCATCGACGCCCTGCGCAGCGCCGCACCCACCGCCCAGGTGGTGGTGCTGCATGCCGGCGCGCTCGACCTGCGGCGCATGTTCGTCGGCCGCACGCCCAGGCCCGTGCTGATGGCCGGCCCGCGCGCCGACAGCCTGACCCATGCCTACACCTCGATGAAGCTGTTGTCGCAGCGCCTGGGCGCGCTGGCCTACGACCTGGTGGTGACGGGTGACGTGGGTATTCGCCGAGCCGAGCGCATGGCCGAGCGTCTGACCGATTGCGCCGACCACTTCCTGGGCGCCGCACTGCGCGATCTGGCCGTGGTCGATCCGCAAGCACCGCCGCAGGTGATGGTGCCCGCCGACATGCAGCGCCTGGTCGCCGGCCTGTTGCCCGCGGCTGGCCACAGCACGCTCGGGCTGGACGAACTTCCGCCCCTGCCTGCATCCACGATGCCCCAACGCCGGCCAGCATCTGTCGGCCGCATGAATTGAATCGACCGGAGCATGATGAACATGTACACCGCCAAGGGCCGCCTCGACGCCAACGCGCTGCTCAAGCAATACAGCCCGCTGGTTCGCCGCCTGGCGCACCAGATGATCGCCAAGCTGCCGGCCAATGTGGAGCTGGACGACCTGATCCAGGTCGGCATGATCGGCCTGTCGGACGCGCTCACCCGTTTCGATTCGGCGCACGGGGTCC
>JANOAQ010000722.1:0-4497 GCA_031411195.1 Burkholderiaceae bacterium
ACTACAACTGGAAGACCTTCATCGAGGTCTATCTGGAGGACTACCACGTCGGCCCCTTCCACCCTGGCCTTGGCCAGTTCGTCACCTGCGAAGACCTGAGCTGGGAGTTCGGCCGCCAGCATTCGGTGCAGACGGTGGGCATCCACAAGGATCTGGAAAAACCCGGCTCGCCGGTCTATCAGCGCTGGCACGAACAGCTGTTGAAGTTCCGCGGCGGCGAGCCCCCCAAGGCCGGCGCGATCTGGCTGACCTATTACCCGCACATCATGGTCGAGTGGTATCCGCATGTGCTGGTGGTGAGCACGCTGTACCCCAAGGGGCCGCAGAAGACCATCAACATGGTGGAGTTCTACTACCCCGAAGAGATCGCCGCCTTCGAGCGCGAGTTCATCGAATCGGAGCAAGCCGCCTACATGGAAACCTGCGTCGAGGACGATGAGATCGCCCTGCGCATGGATGCCGGCCGCAAGGCCCTGATGGAGCGCGGCGACGACGAGGCCGGCCCCTATCAAAGCCCGATGGAAGACGGCATGCAGCACTTCCACGAGTGGTACCGCCGCGTCATGGGCATTGGCCGCGCACCCTGGTGAATGGGGCCCCCCGGCCTGCGGGGTACCGCAGGCCACCCCCCGAGGGGGTAGCGGGGCCGCTCGGGCTGAGCCCGGACTCAAACCGTCCTGAGGACGGTTTGTGCCTGGCGAAGCGGCCGAGTTCTGCGAGGCCGTGGACTGGCCGCGCGCTGGCCCCGCCGGGCTTCGACGCGCACCGCGCAGACCAACCCGGAGGCGTCGCTTTGCATTGGCCTGGCCGCGCGCTGGCCCCGCCGGGCTTGGACTACCTGCCGGCGACTTTTCGCAGCAGCTCGATCAGCATCAGCCGCTCGGCGCGGCTGAGGCGGTCGCCCAGCACGGCCTCCATCGGCTCGGCGGCGGCGGCGCTCTCGTCGGCCATGCGCTGGCCGGCGGCGGTGAGCACGATGTTCTGGCTGCGGCCATCGGTGGCGCTGCGCTCTCGGTGGATCAAGTCGCGTGCCTGCAGCCGATCCAGCAGCAGGGTGAGGTTGGGCGCCGACAGGGCCAGGGCCTGACCCAGGCGCTTGGGGCTGAGCGGGCCGTTGGCCAGCAGCAGCATCAGCAACGAAAACTCCACCTTGCGCAGGCCGAAGGGCTCGCCGATGAACTGCTCGAAAGTGGCGTATGTGCTCACCGCCGCCTGGGCCACGTGGTAGCCCAGCACGTCGGTCAGCACACCCAGGGCCAAGGGCCTGCGCTCGGGCGCCGGCGCGGTGCGGTCAGCCACAGACCGTGGGGCAGCCACCGCGCGTCGCACCATGTTCAGCGGGCCCCGAAGGGCCGGCACGCCGTGCTGCCGCACCACCGCACCGGCGCGGTGTTGTCCATCGGGGCCTCGCAGGTCCGCATCGTGTCGCTTCCCGGGTCGATCAGCCGGCTTTCCGGGCGGCACCGAGGTAGGTTTCGATCACCCTCGGGTCATGGGCCAGGTCACTGGCCGGCCCTTCCAGCGCAAAGGCGCCGGTCTCCAGCACATAGCCGTGGTCGGCCACTTCCAGAGCGGCGCGGGCGTTCTGCTCGATCAGCAGGATGGACGTGCCCTGCTCGCGCAGGCGATCGATGATGCGGAAGATCTCGCGCACGATCAGCGGCGCCAGGCCCAGGCTGGGCTCGTCGAGCATCAGCAGCTTGGGGCGCGACATCAGCGCGCGGCCGACGGCCAGCATCTGGCGCTCACCGCCCGACAGGGTGCCGGCGAGCTGGCCGCGGCGCTCTTTCAGGCGCGGAAAGAGTTCGAATACGCGCTCGATCTCGTTGCGCCAGTGAGGCACCCGCTGGCGCATGGCGCGAAAGCCACCCAGGATGAGGTTGTCTTCAACCGGCATGGTGCTGAACAGCTCACGCTTTTCGGGCACCAGGGCCAGGCCCAGCATCACGCGCTCTTCGAGCGAGACATCGGCCAGATCGACGCCGTCGAACACCACCCGCCCGCGGGAAGGCAGCACCGCCATCAGCGCGTTCAGCGTGGTGCTCTTGCCGGCGCCATTGGGGCCGATGATGGTGACCACCTGGCCGGCGGCCAGAGTGAAGTTCAGGCCCGTCAGCACCTCGGCGCGGCCGTAGCCGGCATGCAGGTCCTGGACGGTCAGCAGTGCTTGGCTCATCTAGTGCTCCGTACCCAGGTAAGCGGCGCGCACGACGGGGCTGGCCTGCACTTCATCGGGTGTGCCTTCGATCAGACGGGTGCCGAACTCCATCACCACGATGCGGTCGGTCAGGCCCATCACGAAATCCATGTCGTGCTCGACCAGCAGGATGGACAGGCCTTCGGCCTTCAGCTGGCGCAGCACATCGGCCAGGGCCTGCTTTTCCTTGTGGCGCAGGCCGGCGGCCGGTTCATCCAGCAGCAGCAGCGCGGGGTCGGTGCACAGGGCGCGGGCGATCTCCATCAGCCGCTGCGGGCCCAGCGCCAGGTTGCCCGCCAGCTCGTGCATCTGGCCGGCCATGCCGATGCGCGCCAGCTGGGCTTCGGCCTCGGCAAACAACGCGCGCTCTTCAGCCCGGTCCAGGCGCAACATGGCCCGCAGCGGGCCGCTGGTGGTGCGCAGGTAGCCGCCCAGGGCGACGTTTTCGAGCACCGTCATCTCGGGGATCATCTTGACGTGCTGAAAGGTGCGCGACATGCCGCGCTCGGCGATCTGCCGCGACGACAAGCCGCCCACCGCTTGGCCACGGAAAGTGACGCTGCCCCGGGTGAGCGACAACACGCCGGTGATCAGGTTGAAGGTGGTGCTCTTGCCGGCGCCATTGGGGCCGATCAGGCCGACGATGTCACCGGCCCGGATGGTGAAACTCACGTCGTTCACGGCCACCAGACCGCCAAACTCCTTGCGCACCTGGTGCACGTCCAGCAGCAGCTCGCCGGGCACCGGCTTGTCGCGTGCGGGCAGCTTGGCGGCGCCGTCCCAATCACGCAGGCGCGGCGCGGCCGGCAGGCGCTTGGTGATGAAGCTCCAAAGCCCATCGGGCGCGTACTTGAGCACCGCGATCAGCACCAAGCCGAACACGATCATCTCGAAGTTGCCACTGGTGCCGATCAGCTTGGGCAGCAGCACCTGCAACTGGTCTTCGACCAGCTTGACCACGCCCGCCCCCAGGAAAGCGCCCCACACATGGCCCACGCCGCCGAGCACCGCCATGAACAGGTACTCGATGCCCTTGTGGATGCCGAAGGGCGAGGGGTTGACCGTGCGCTGGAAGTGCGCAAACAGCCAGCCCGACATCGACGCCAGCACCGCCGCCAGAACGAAGGCCACCACCTTGTAGTGAAAGGTGGAGATGCCCATGGCTTCGGCCATGGTGGTGCCGGTCTTGAGCGAGCGGATGGCCCGGCCGGGCCGGCTGTCGAGCAGGCGGGTGACGGCCACCGCGCTGACCAGCGCCATCAGCCAGATCAGGCCGTAGATGCCGCGCCCGGTGCCCAGGTTGACGCCGAACAGGTGGATGGACGGCACGCCCAGCAAGCCGTCGTACTTGCCCAGAAACTCCATGTTGGAGATGGTGTAGTAGATCGTCAGGCCCCAGGCAATGGTGGCCAACGGCAGGTAGTGGCCCGACATGCGCAGGGTGATGGCACCGAGCACCAGTGCCACCAGCACGCTCAGGCCCATGCCGATCAGCAAGGTCAGCCAAGGTGAGATGCCCAGCTTCACCGCCAGAAAGGCGGCCGTGTAGGCACCCACGCCCACAAAGGCGGCCTGCCCGAAGCTGGTGAGCCCCGCCACGCCCGTCAGCAGCACCAGGCCCAACGACACCAGGGCGTAGATGCCGATGTAGTTGAGCTGGGTGATCCAGAACTCGGGCACCGGCAAGAGCGGGATGGCCGCAATGACCGCCACCAGAACGAAGAATCCCCACTTCTGCAGCGCGGCCATGTCAATGCTCCTCGATGTGCGGGTCTCGCAGAGACCGCCACAGCAGCACGGGCACGATGGCACCGAACACGATCACTTCCTTGAAGGCGCTGGCCCAGAAGGAGCCGAAGCTCTCCAGCAGGCCCACCGCCAGCGCGCCCAGCAAGGCCTGCGGGTAGCTCGACAGGCCGGCGAACACTGCCGCCACGAAGCCCTTCAGGCCGATGAGGAAACCCGAGTCGTAGAACACCGTGGTGGTCGGGCCGATCAGCAAGCCCGACAGCGCGCCGATGAAGGCGGCCATGGTGAATGTCAGGCGCCCTGCCCCGTCCGATGAGATGCCCATCAGCCGCGCACCCAAGCGATTGACCGCCGTGGCCCGCAGCGCCTTGCCCCACAGCGAGCGCTCGAAGAACAGCCACAGCGCCACGATCAAGGCCAGCGACACCAGCGCGATGATCACCACCTGGCCGCTGAGCGTGAGCGGGCCCACCGCGAAGCGCGCATCCCAGAAGCTGGGGTTGCGAAAGCCCTCGGCGCCGAAGAACAGCAGGCCCAGCCCGGTGAGGGCA